>CALXXQ010000060.1 GCA_944392715.1 uncultured Brachyspira sp. | reverse complement strand
TTGCTGAGATAGTAAGAAATCAAATAGCAAGAGTTGCTAACAGACTTAAAGACAGAAGAATAACTTTAGATGTAAGCGATGAAGCTATAGATTATATTGCTGATATTGGTTATGATCCTCAATTTGGAGCAAGACCATTAAAAAGAGCTATACAAACATATATAGAAAATCCTTTAGCTAAAGAAATGCTAGCAGGCAAATATTTAGAAGGAGATACTATAAAGGTAAAAAAATCAGGAGATAGTTTAGTTTTTGAAAAATAATATTTTAATTTCATAAAAATAAAAGGCTTGCTAATAATATATTAGTAAGCCTTAATTATTTTAAATAAATTATTCAATCATTTACAATTAATTATTTCTAAAAAATAAAGCAGCACAGCCTAAAACACCAGCATCATTACCTAAAGAAGCAGGTTTTATTTCAACATTATTAACCATCATTCTAAGTCCGTAATTTCTTACACCTCTATTAATATGCTCTATCATCATATCAAAGTCCTTACAAAGACCTCCTCCTATAAGAACCAAATCTAAATCAAGCATATTCAAAGCCTGTGCTATAGACATACCTAAATAATAAGAACATTCAGCAATAGTTTCTTTAGCCAAAGCATCGCCTTTTTTAGCAGCATCAAATAAAGCCTTAGCCTTTCCTTTATCTAACTCTTCATAAGTTAAAGTAGTAGGAATAACATTTTTATGAATTTTCTGTTTTGCCATGGCAATAAATCCAGTAGCAGAAGCATAACGTTCAATACATCCGCTGGAACCGCAATTACATTTATCACCATCAGGAACTACAAATACATGTCCAATCTCTCCTGCTCCTCCCAAAGAACCTGTAAATAATTTTCCATTAAGTACAAATCCGCCTCCAACACCAGTACCAAGAGTAACAAACATTACAGATTGATAATCTTTTTCTTTGCCGCTTCCATATTTAGCCTCTCCCAAAGCAGCCATACTAGCATCATTAGCTGTTTTAGTAGGCAAATTAAATTTATCTCCAATATCAGAAAACTTTAATCCTTTAAGTCCAGGAATATTTTCAGCACCTCCCATATGAAGAGTTTCTCTGTTCATAACTCCAGGGCAATCTATACCCAAACCTACAGCCTTATAATCATTAGGAATATTACTTTTTAATTTCTCTACAAAATCAACAATAACTTTTTTATGCTCATCAGTGCTATGTTTAGGATTAACATCAAAATTATCTTTATGCAATATATTCCCATTTTCTTCTATAACAGCACCCTTCATTGAAGTACCGCCTATATCTATAGCTATAACTACATCTTTCATTTTAATACTCCTAATTATATTTATTATGTTATTTTAGTACAATAATACAAATTGTCAAGAATTTACTATAATTGTTTTATATTATTATATATTAATGATGTATTAGAATCATATAAATATTGAATTATTAAATCAAGAAGAAATAAAATATAGTATAGATATAATGACAGAATATTGTTCTATTATTAAAGAATATAATAAAAATTTAAAAATATGCTATCAGAATGTATATAAAAAATAAAGATAATAATTTATCTTTGTATTCTTCCAGAAGCATCTCCATTATAAACAGTCATAACTTCATCAACACTAACAACATTGAAGTCTCCGTCAATGGAATGCTTCAAACAACTTGATGCAGTTGCAAACTCTAATGCTTCTCTATCATCTTTTCCATTTATAAATGAATATATAAGCCCAGCAGCAAAACTGTCTCCTCCTCCTACCCTATCTACTATTTTTATTAAATACTCTTTTGAGAAAAAATATTCGCTTCCATTATAAAGCATACAAGACCATAAATTCTCACTTGCTGAAATAGAACCTCTCAAAGTTATGCCAACTTTTTTAACATTAAATCTATTAACTATCTCTTTGGCAACTTCTTTATAACCTTCATGAGATAATTTACCTTCTATAATATTACTATCTTTTGACTTAATACCAAATACCTTTTCAGCATCTTCCTCATTTGCCACACATATATCAACATAAGGCATTAATTTACTCATAGTCTCATTAGCCTCTTTTGAAGTCCATAATTTCTTTCTAAAATTCAAATCCAAACTAACTGTTAATCCTTTTTCTTTTGCCTTTTTACAAGCATCTATACAAATTTCAGCAACATTTTTTCCAAGAGCTGGAGTTATACCTGTAACATGAAACCATTTAGCATTATTAAAAATCTTATCCCAATCAAAATCTTCTTTGCTGCATTGCGATATTGATGAATTAGCTCTATCATATATTACTTTAGATCCTCTTTGACTTGCACCTTTCTCTAGAAAATATATACCTATTCTATTACCGCCTAAAACTATATTTGATACATCCACACCATATCGTCTTAATTCATTAATACAAGCCTGTCCTATATCATTATTAGGAAGTTTAGTAACAAATGAAGTATCTATTCCAAAATTAGACAAAGCAAAAGAAACATTAGCCTCGCCTCCTCCGAATCTTACATCAAATGAATTAGTCTGTACAAATCTTAAATTTGAAGGAGGAGAAAGCCTAAGCATTATTTCTCCAAAAGTAATAACTGAAGCCATAGAAAAATCCTTTAAATTTATCACATAATTAACATAATTAACTTAACATAATAGTACATTATTTTGATTATTATTTCAATTAAATTTTATAACTATAAAAAAGAAAGGAAATAAATTCCTTTCTTTTTTATAGTTTTATGTAGTATTAAATTATTATCTTCTTCTGAGAGCTTGATTAGGAGGAGTATAAAAATCTTTTTCACTTTCAGGTAAATTTTGTGTAAGCCATCTTAAATTAAACCTTCTAAATACAATATTATAAAGGTCTATATGGTCTGGAGTTTCAGGAAATCCGTATCCAGCTTGTTCTTCAGCTAATGATACTATTGTACCATCTTTTAACCTTGCCAATGCTGAGTATCCAGACCTTCCAGAATTCAATACTCTTAATTCTTTCCAAGAATCTCCCTCATCATAACTTATAAAAGCTGTTAAATTTCTCCTGCCAATACCTGAATTTAAAGCTAAATGTATAAGTCTATTTTTATTATATCCCTCTTTAGTAGATGTAAACAAAATACCTTCAGCATTACAGTTACCATCATAAAAATTACCTTTAGGCTTAATCTCATTCCATTTAGAACCTACATCAGCAGCAGACTTAAACCACACTCTTTGATTTCCAACTTTACCTGAACGTACAGATAATAAAATTCTTCCATCATTTAATTGAGTAACAACTTTAGGCTCATCTTGACTACCAGATCTTTTAGCTATACTTCTAACTGTCCAAGTATTTCCATTATCAGTAGAAACTATAACAGCGGCAGCTATACCCTTACTTCCTCCACCAACAAGCATAGCACCCATTAAAGTACCATTAAAAAGTGTTGCACCTGTACCAGAAGCAGCAAAACCCTTAGCATATCCTGATAATTCCCCTCTATTGAAATTATTTATATCACCATCAGCAAGTTTCCAATCACTCCAAGTAAGTCCGTCATCTGTACTTCTTGATATCATAATTTTTGAACCGCCGCCAACTTCTTGTTTATATGCACCTCCAGCAGCACATAAAACTACTAAATCCCCATTTTTACATGAGAAAAATAATGAGTCTCCATGTGATTCTGTATTATTTTTAGCTAAAGGAGGTATAATTATTTCAGGTCACCAATTTATTCCTCCATCTTCGCTTCTTCTTACAACAATATCTATAGCTTGAGAACCACTGAATCCAACATCCCTATAACTGTTTTTTCTATAATCAGCAACAGCTATTATAGTGTTTTTTTCAGAAACTGTTATTCATGGTATTCTATATATTTTTTTAGGTTTACTATAATCATTATTTTCTATTTCGCTTTTAAAAATTACAGTTTGTTCCATAAAAGGTTTAACCTGTTCTTCAGGAGGTAAAAACCATTCTGGCTCTTCAACGGGAGGATCTATAGGAGGAGGATCTATAGGAGGGGTTATTTCTCCTCCGCCATCACCATCATTGCTGCTATTATTTGGAATAAAAGGATTTAACCTTTTAGAACATGAAACCGCTCCAAACACTAACAACCCAACAACTACACAAATCAACAAAATAAAATACCTATTTCTCATTTTCTGCAACCTTCTCAACAATATTATATACATTTTTCATAAATAAGTTATTTAAGTGTAATAAAAAAAATAATAAAAAGTAAAGTATTTTTTTTTAAATATTTTTTTATTGACTAAAATTTTAAAATTATTAATATTATATAGTTAATATTTAGAATTTTATTGGAGTTTATATGATAAAAAAAAGAATATTTACATTAATTATATTATTTATAATGATATGTAAAACTACATTTTCAGAGGTAAAAGGAGGTTTTGAAGCTATAGTTAATGTTCCTTTGGGTATCAGTATCACAGTTATTCATAAAAATGTTCAAGTACAAGGTAATCCTAAAGGCAAAGTGAATTTTCAAGGCGGTCTCGAAGCAAATCTTGGTTATATGTTCCAAATAAAAGAAAGAATGGGAATTAGCTTACTAGGTGTTATAGGATACAGCTATACTGAAACTAAATATTCTAAATATAATGACACAGTAAAATATAAATTTATAGATAATGATTTATATTTTGGAATAATGCCAAAATTTAATTTTTATTCTTGTTCAATAGGCTTAAATGTAGGATATAAAATTACATTAACTCCAAATTCTTTATACTATACTCCTGAAATAGGTAATATAGAAATAAAACATGATATATATGCAAGACTTTATATTAGAGCAACATTCGATTATTCCTTCATTGTTGGTATAGACTCTGCAATAAATCTTGGTTTTTATGTAGGATATGATTTTGGAAATTATTGGGCTCAAACTAGCAGTTATTTAAATGTTGTAGAAAATGAAACATTCGGCAATGTAGATATTGGGATACAATTTGGTTATAGATACGGACCTAAATTTTAATTATATAAATATAAAAGCCCGCGTTTTAATAATGCGGGCTTTTATTTATGAATATTTTTATTATTATAAATCCATATTATCATTAATAGTTACTTTTCTATTTTCTTCTACAGATTCTAAAACTATACAGTTAGCTCCTATTATAGCATTTTCTCCTATAACCGTATTGCCTCCAAATATAGAAGCATTAGCATATATTGTAACATGATTACAAACCGTAGGATGTCTTTTTTGTCCTTCCAAAGTTCTTCCATTAGTTAATGATAATGCCCCTAAAGTTACACCCTGATATATCTTAACATGATGACCAATTACAGTAGTTTCCCCTATAACAGTTCCTGTACCATGATCTATAAAAAATGAATCTTCTATAGTAGCACCAGGATGAATATCTATACCTGTTTTTGAATGAGCAAGTTCAGATATTGTTCTTGCTATTAAATATTCTTTTTGATTATAAAATATATGAGCTATTCTATAATGGAAAATTGCTCTAAAACCTGGATATGTTAATACTATCTCATCATAAGATTTTGAAGCTGGATCTGATTCAAAAAAGAATTCTAAATCTTTCTCTAAACTCAATGTTATATCGTCCATCTGTTCTATAAAATCTAATAATGAAGAATCATCAGTAACTATTTTCATATAAAGTTTTGCTATACTTTTTTTTACTATATCTCTATTTGGACTTTCTCTGAAAAAGTTAGGAAAAGCATAATCTCTAATAAGTTTAACTATGTCTTTAATATCTTTTTGATTAGGTAATTCATTAAAAGTTTTAAGTTTCATAAAATATCCTTTTAATTCCAAGTATATCTCTCACCTGTATCAGGTAAAATACAAAGCATCTTTATTTTTTTACCCGTATCATTTAGCTGCTTTGAAAAATCTAAAGCTCCATAAACACAAGCTCCAGAAGATATTCCAACCAATAAGCCTTCATTAAAGCATATTTCTCTAGCTGTATTTATAGCATCTTCATTAGATATATCCAATACTTTTTCCACAACACTTAAATCCAAAATTTCAGGAACAAAATTTGCCCCTATACCTTGTATTTTATGAGGTGCTGCTTTACCTTTTGTAAGAAGAGGAGATGCTTCTGGTTCTATACCTATAACTTTAGTATTTTTATTATTATCTTTTATATATCTTCCTATACCAGTTACAGTACCGCCTGTTCCTATTCCTGCAAAAATATAATCTACATCAGCCATATCATTAAATATTTCAGGAGCTGTTGTAGTATAATGTGCCATAGGATTAGATTTATTAACAAATTGACCAGGTATTAAAGAATCAGGTATCTCTTTATTTAATTGATTGGCTCTTTCAACTGCAACACTCATACCTCCATCAACTAATTCTAATTTTGCACCATAATCTCTTATTAATTTTCTTCTTTCTTCAGACATAGATGAAGGCATAACTATTATAACATTAAGCTTCAAATATCTTCCAATAGCAGCCATAGCAATACCTGTATTGCCTGAAGTAGGTTCTATTATAGTAGAACCTTCTTTTAATTTACCTTCTTTGAATAAATCTAGAATTATTTGTTTAACTGCTCTATCTTTTACTGAACCTGCGGGATTATTTTTCTCTACTTTTGCATATAATTCTATATTTTCACATAGACCAAATTTTGACTCAATATTTTTTAGTCTTACTATAGGAGTATTTCCTATTAAATCAAGTATACTATTATATATCATACGCAACTCCAAATATATAAATATAATATTAAATATATATTAATATATTAATAAAAACAATACCTAATATTAAAGTTTACTAGTATCAACTTCCTCTTTATTTTTTACTTTTTTATATCTTATCCATCTTCTTTTTGCGATATAATGAGTAAATTGTATAAGTCTTATAAGAGCTTCCTTAAAAGTATCATCTGTCTTAGTTTTTTGAAGCCTAGCTATTTCAAATATACATCTCTCACCGTCAATACTAAGCCATGCAGATGTAGAAAGCTCATCAAATTCTATATCCTTATTAATTTTCTTTTTTAAAAGCCAAGAAGATATTTTTGTTATTGGATTATGACTCTTCAATATAAGCAATACTCTGCCGTTTTCATTAATTTTCCAATTAGTATGAATTATTTCAGGAACATAAAGTACAAAGTTATGCTCATCCTTTTCTTTTAAAAAATTATCCAATATATTATCATTCTTATTATTCATAAATAATTTATCTTTTATCCTTGCCTACAGTATATTTATACATCCAAATACAGAATAGAGCAAATATTATAAAAGTAATTAAATTGCTTTGAGGAACAATATTAGCTCCGAAATTAATAGATATATTCAAAGCAGCCATTATTCCTATAAATATTCCAAGAATAGCATCGCCAGCAACCAAACCAGAAGCAAGTAATATACCTTTTTCTGTAGCCTCAGTTTTTTCTTCTTCATTATTTTTGAATTTTATCTCAACAAGTTTTCTAACAATACCCCCTACAAATATTGCAGTACTTAAAGTAATAGGTAAATATAAACCTAAAGCAACAGCAAGTATAGGAAGTTTAGCTATAGCACAGAATATAGCAATAGCAGTACCTATTATAACCAAAGTCCAAGGAAGCTTAGCAGTCATTATACCTTCTACTATCAATTTCATTAAAGTAGCCTGCGGAGCTGGAACTGCATCAGAACCTATACCATAAGCTTTTTGCATAAGTATAACTGTAGCACCTGCTCCAATAGAAGCAATACCTAATGCTATAAACATACCTAATTGAATCTTTTTAGGTGTTCCTCCTATTATATAAGTAGCTTTCAATGATTGAGCAACCCCTCCAGCAACAGCAGTAGATACGCAAACTATACCGCAAACTAAAAGAGACATTCTTATTCCCTCTTCGCCAACATTTCCAGTTAATTTAAATACTGTAGCAACTATTAAAAGAGTAGCTATAGTCATACCTGAAACAGGATTATTACTTGCACCAATTACTCCAACCATTCTAGCTGATACAACAGCAAAGAAGAAACAGAATATTACAGCTAATATTCCGCCTATTATTCCGCCGCCAATACTTGGTACAAGCCAAGTAGCTAAAAATCCAAATATAGCAGCAGTAATAAGCCATATAATAGGAGCATCTTGATTTATTCTGTCTGTATTTTTAGAAAGATTATGTTCTCCTCCAGCCATACCAGATAATGATTTTTGGAAAGAACTAATAATTGTAGGCATAGATTTAGCTAAAGAAATGAAGCCGCCCATAGCAACTGCACCAGCACCAATATACCTTATATAACTTCCCCAAACTTCCTGAGCAGACATTTCAGAAATAGGTACTGATGAAGGGAAAACAGCAGTTGGTATAAAATTACCGAAATATTTTATTAATGGTATAAGTCCAAGCCAAGCAACTATACCGCCTGCAAACATAAGAGATGATGTTTCAAGACCTATGATAAAACCAACTCCTAAAAGAGAGGCTAAAGTATCTATACCTATCATAGTTTTTTCATAGGGTTTAATTATATAAGTTGCACTCTCTTTCCAAAATCCAAATCCGCCTGAAAACAGTTTATAAAACATTCCTGTTATTATACCTGTTACCATATATTTAAAGCCTTTTCCGCCTTCGCTTCCTATAACTAAAACTTCAGACTGTGCCATAGATTCTGGATATACTAAAGAACCATGCTCTTCAACTATTAAATATTTTCTTACAGGTGTAATAAAATAACAGCCCATAAAACCGCCTATTATAGTTACTATTATAACAGTAAACATAGAAAGTCCCATTCCAAATAAAATTAAAGCAGGAAGTATAAATATTATTCCTCCAGCTATTGACTCTCCTACAGCGGCTAATGATGCAGTAAAATTCGCTTCTAAAATATTATTTCTCTTAAAAAATGCTTTGAATAAACCTGTAGCAAGTATAGCTCCTGGAATACCTGCTGATATTGTTAAACCTACTTTTAAACCTAAATATGTATTAGCAGCAGCAAAAAGTACAGCAAATAAAATACCTAGTATTATTGAATAACCTGTCATTTCTGGCATAACTACAGTTGCTGGAATAAATGGTACATAGTCCTCGCCTTTTATGCCTCCATAAGCATCTTTTGAAAGTTTTCTAGAATTTTGGTTTAAATCAGACATATTATTTCCTTAAAAATTATTTTCAGTACTTTCATAAATAAAAAATTTTAATATTTTAACTATATGTATTATTTTACATTTACAATAAGCTCTTTTAAAACCTTCCACATTCTATCAACTGATGATATACTCAAATGCTCTTTAGGAGTATGAACATCCCAAATATTAGGTCCCATACTAATCATATCAACATCAGCTAAAGGCTTTTTCAATATGCCGCATTCCAAACCAGCATGTATAGCTTCTATTTTAGCATCCTTTCCTGTAATTTTTTTGTATGCCTGAAGAGCTATATCTTTTACTTTAGAATTGGCATCATATTCCCAAGCAGGGTACTCGCTAGTTCTTTTGCAATTAGCATTTGTTCTTGATGCGGCAGATTCAACTCTTAAAGCTATTTCATTTGATGAGCTTGCAACAGAACTTCTTATAGATATTGTAAAAGTTAATTTATTATTTTCTTCTTTTAATACTCCATTATTAGCACTTGTCTGAACCAAGCCTTCAATATCTCTGCTCATATAAAGAACACCATCTGGAGAAAGCATCATAAAATCTATAATATTACTGCTTAATTCTTTTGTATAGCATTCTTTTGCATTATCAGATTTAGAAACTACAATTTTCAAATCAGGATCTTCAACTCTATATTCAGATTTTATATTCTTAGCAGCTTCTTCTATAACAGATTTTACTTTATTTATATCCTTTGCAGCTATAACAGCATCAGCATGCTTAGCTATAGCATTATGTTTTGCTCCGCCTTCTATACAAACAATATTTATATCATTTTTTACAGCATATAAAAGTCTTCCCAAAACTTTAATAGCATTTGCTCTTTGATTATTTATCTCTATTCCAGAATGTCCACCTTTAAGTCCTGAAATTTCTATCTTTAATGTTTCATTATTATTAGCCTCTTTTTTTATATCAAAATCAACTAGAGTATTAAGTCCTCCAGCACAGCTTACTAAAAATACCCCCTCTTCTTCAGCATCTATATTTATAAGAGTTTTTCCCTCTAAATGCTCGCCTGTAACAGCAGATGCTCCATCCATTCCTGTTTCTTCAGCTGTTGTAACTAATAATTCTAATGCAGGATGCTCAATATCTTTAGAATCCATCAAAGCAAGTCCCATAGAAACTGCAATTCCATCATCTCCTCCTAATGTAGTATCATTAGCTCTCAATATATCACCTTCTACTATTAATTCTATAGGATCTTTTCTAAAATCATGTTTGGACTCTTTTGTTTTTTCACAAACCATGTCCATATGTCCTTGAATAATTATAGGTTTTATATTCTCATATCCTTTTGAAGCTTTCTTTTTCATAATGACATTATTTTCTTTGTCCTGATAAACTTCTAAATTTCTGTCTTTAGCAAATTTTACTAAAAAATCGCTAATTTCTTTTTCATGTCCGGATTCTCTAGGAATTTTACTCATTTCAGAAAACCATCTAAAAACTTCTTTCGAATCAAGCCCGTCAAAATTGATTAAAAACATATGAAACTCCTTAAAATTGTTTAAAATACAATATTCATTTAATTAAAAAACAATATATTTTAATTACCTGTTAAATAATAATCATATCATTACAAATAATACAATATATTACTAATTGTTCTATTCTATCACAATATTAAATTTCAGTAAATAGCAAATTTATTATATATTCAATAGTATTATATGTATTATAAAATATAAAATAAATGAAAATATATCCTTGACAAATATAAAAAAGAAAATTAGAATACCTAATTAAATTATACATTTAATTTTTGTTTTTATACAAAATTTCGGAGAAAAGATGAAAGTAGTAGATATAGATAAAAAACCTCAAAATGAAAAAATTTTCTTTGGGGATTTCGGACATTATATAAGGATAGATTCAGTAAGTCATGAAATAGCAAAAAAATTAAAAGAAGCAAGCGAAGGAAATACATGGTTTTCAAAAGAGGTAGATTATAAATCAGATAAAACAAGATTCTCATCTTTGCCTGAAAGTGCTCAGAGAGCTTTTAAACTTAATATAGCATATCAAACATTAATGGACAGCGGAGTTACAAGCGGATTTTCATCTATATTGAATAGAATAGTTACAAGCTCAATATGGTCTATTTTGTATGCTAGAATAGCAATAGAAGAAAATATACATGCTGAAAGCTATTCTTACGGACTTTCTGAAGTATTCGGACATGAGGCAACAGATACATTAGATTTAGTTTATAATGATGAATTTGTCAAACATAGAATGGAAAAGGAAGTTGAATTATTTGGAAATGTTGATGAACTATGTAATTTAGAAAACTCTAATGCCACATTGGATGAAAAAAAACAGGCTATACTAAAATTATTAACAGGAATATATCTTCTTGAAAGTATAAAATTTCCTTTTTCATTTCTTGTAACTTTTACAATAAATAATAATTATGATAATGCAATAGCAGGATTTACAAAAACTATAAAATTAATAGCTCATGATGAACTTAATGTACATGTTCCTACTGGTAAGAATTTATTATCAATATTAAGAAAAGATTCAAATCAGGGGTTTTCACATCTATTTAATAATGGATGGTATAATAAAACAGCTGCTGAAATGACTGATTATACTGTTAAAGAAGAAATCAAATGGGCAAAATATCTTTTTGACGGATATGAAGTTTCAGGAATAAATTCTTCAGTAAGCGAGCATTTTATTAAATATTGGGCTGGAATCAGATTAAAAGATATAGGAGTAGAAACTGAATATTTATCTGAGAAGAAGTCTGACATTATAGATTGGTTTAATAGCTATAGAGATATAAATAAACAAAATGCTGCCTTACAGGAAACAACTAACACATCTTATCAAAAAGGTGCTTTGAAAAACGATTTATAATACTTTATTTTCAATATAAAAATAATTATTAGGGTAATATTATGATAGAACTTACAAAAGATAAAAAACATATCATTATAAAAAGAGATGGAAGAGAAGAACCTTTCAATGAGGAAAAATTAAGAAAAGTCATAAACTGGGCTACTGAAGGAAAAGAGGCTTTCACTAATCAGCTGCTTGAAGGGCTAAATATAAAAATTAATGATAAAATGAAAATAGAAGTATTATATGATGAGCTTATAAATACAGCTGTTAATATGATAAGTCCTTTATACCCTATATATGACACTATAGCAGAAAAATTATATTTGATGAAAATATATAAAGAAACATGCGGACTTAAAAAAATAGGTTCATACCCTCATATAAAAAATTTCCTAAAAAAAGGCGTAAAATATAAAATATATGACAAAGATGTTGTAAAGCTTTTTACTGATAAAGAATTAGATAAAATAAATTCTATGATAGATCCAAATAGAGATTTATTATTCACATATAAAGGTTTAGCTATCTTTTATAAAAAATACTGCAAAAACATAGGAAATAAAAAATTAGAGCTTCCTCAAATAACATATATGGTAGCTGCTATGTTTTCATTTTATGATGATTATTATAAGGGTGAAAATAAGGATAAATTAGAAATAAGTAAAACTGAAAGACTAAAATATATAAAAAGAACCTATGATATGCTTTCAAAGCATGAAATTACTTTTGCCACTCCTAGAATAGCAAATAGTATGACAATAAAAGCACAATTAGCAAGCTGTATATTAAATACGCCTGCTGATGATACTTGGAGTTTGAATCAGACAGATGGAAATATGGCATTATATTCAAAATTTTCAGGAGGTATAGCCTATGATGCTTCATATATAAGGGCATCAGGCTCTACAATACAAACTAATAGAGGACGTTCTGACGGCCCTATACCATTTATAAAAAGAGTTGAGCAAACTATATCATCATTCAATCAAGGTGGAGTTCGTAAAGGAGCTTGTGTTGTTACTTTTCCTTGGTGGCATTTAGATGTACTTGATTTGATTATGCTAAAAGATGCTGGGGGTACTGAAGATACTAGAGCTAGAAAATTAGTTTACTCTATTAGAATAAGCAATATATTTAGAGAAAGAGTTAATAAAGATGGGTATGTAACTTTATTTGACCCTAAAGAAACTCCTCTTTTAAATGAAGAATACGGAGAAAAATTTAATGTTGCTTATATGTATTATGAGAGCAAATCATCTATAAGAAAAAAGAAAATAAAAGCTAAAGATTTATTATTTCAAATATTAAAAGTAAGACAGGAAACAGGAAATTTATATTTAACATTTGTGGACAATATTAATGAACAAAATATGGTTAATAAATTTGTAGGAGCTTCTAACCTTTGTCAGGAAATAGTAATACCTTCATACCCTTCTAAACTTATAAAAGAAAAATATGTTATTAATGAAGACGGAGAATATGAGATTGTACAAAGAAAGAAAAGCGGAGAGATAGGAATATGTAATTTGGTTTCTGTGAATTTAATGTCTTGGGTAACTTTCTCTCCAGAAAAGAAAAAATCATTCTGCTATACTCTATTAAGAGGATGCGATAATATTATAGATACTCAATTCTATCCTGTTAAAGAAGGAGAGATTGCAAATAAAAAGAATAGACCTATAGGAATAGGAGTTATCAATTATGCTAATCTCCTTGCTTCAAATAAAATAAAATATACTGATAAAGAAGCTTTGGAGTTTACAAATAAAGTTTTTGATGATTTATATTATCATATATATGAAGCATCTAATATATTAGCTAGAGAGAGAGGACCTTATAAGACTTTCAATGAATCTAAATGGAAAGACGGACTTACTCCATTTCATATATCATTACTAAATAATAGTAAAAAGAATAATCTTAATGTAAGTATAGATAAAGAAAAATGGGATAAGCTTGCAGAGAGTATAAAAAATAATGGGGTGAGATTCTCATTCCATGGTGCAATAGCCCCTACTGCTACATCTGGAAAAAGCGTATCTGCAACTGAAAGTATAGAACCTATAGTAGATTTATTTTTCATAGAAGAAGGAATACAAACGCTTCCTAGCCTAGTACCTAATATTAAGAAAAATAGAGATTATTATGAAAGATGTTGGACTATTCCTGCAAAGACTATAATAGAGCTTGCTGCTGTAAGACAAAGATATATAGATCAGTCTCAATCATTAAATTTATACTATGTTAAACCTGATTCTGCTAAAGAGCTTTGGGAAGATATTCAGTATGCTATGGATTTAGGATTAAAAACTCTTTATTATATGAAAACCCCTAAATCCAATTTTGAACTTGAAGAGGTTTGCGAATCTTGTACATAAGTTAGTTAACATATCTTAATATTATGTTAATTTATATTTAAATAAGCCATATCTGGATATAGTTTTTGTAAAAAATTGAAAAATTCAAATTAAATTTCGAATTTTGTATTGACATAATGTTTTTTTTAGTATATAAGGTTGACGTTAATTTTCACGATTAACAAAAAATTATTTCGGAGTGAATCAATATTATGAAAAAAATTTTGATTTTCTTAAGCCTTATAAGTATGTTAATACTTATTTCCTGCGGAGGCGGTGCTTCAAGTGCTACTGATATAGTTATAACAGGTTCCTCTTCAGTTTCTCCATTGATGTTCAAATTGGCAGCAAAATTTGAAGAGCTTAATCCTGATTACACTGTAACAGTAGAAACATCAGATTCTACTATTGGAGTTCAAGACACTATAAACGGCAACAACAATATAGGAATGGCTTCAAGAAATTTGAAAGAAGATGAGTTAACTGGTTTGGACAGCTATTTATTATGTCAAGATGGTATAGTAATAATCGCTAACAAAGATGCTGAAATCACTCAGATAAGCGAAGAAGAATTATACAATCTTTATATGAATAATACTGCAATAGGCAATATAACTAAATCTATTTCAAGAGAAGACGGATCAGGTACTAGAAGTGCATTTACTGATTTAACTTCTATAGGAAAAGAAAATCCATTACCTTCTACTGTTGAAATATTGGATGGAACAGGAAAGGTAAAAACTTCAGTTATGAGCGATGCTTCAAAAATAGGTTATATTTCTTTGGGTTCTATTGATGATACAATAAAGCCTTTAGCTTATAAAGCAAAAGGACAAAATGAATATGTATCTGCTTCAGTAGAAAATATACAAAATGATACCTACAAACTTTATCGTCCTTTTTATATATTCACAAAAAAAGGAATTGAACTTGATGAAGGGACTAAGGCTTTCTTAAACTTCATTAATAGTGAAGCAGGGAAAACGGTTATAAATGAAAATGGCTATGTAGCTAGCTAATTAGAAAATTAATAAGTCGATGTACAATGATTTTGTATATCGGCTTTTTTTATTTTCTATCAGCTGCAACAAAACAAACAACACAAAACAAAAAATCAATAATTAGGATATAATTTTGAATAACAATATTAATAAACATATACGAAATGAAATAATAGATAATATTATGAAATATGTATTTTTTATATGTTCTATATTTTCAGTTATAGTTGTATTTTCAATATGTATTTTTATATTTATCTATAGCCTTCCAATATTCAAAGAAACAGGATTTTTAAAATTCGTTTTCGGAATGGATTGGTCGCCTTCAGCAAAACATTTTGGTATATTTCCAATGATAGTAGGCTCTGTATATATAACTATTCTATCTACCCTATTAGGCGGAGGATTCGGTTTCTTTACAGCAGTTTATATATCTATGTTTGCACCAAATAGATTAAAAGTGATATTATCTCAGGTAATAGATTTGCTTGCAGGAATTCCTTCAATAGTTTACGGTTTTTTTGGAATGTCTGTATTAGTACCATTTCTAAAAAATATTTCTCCAAACGATGTAGGTGAAGGAGTATTAGCTAGTTCTATAATACTTGCAGTGATGATACTTCCTACAATAACATCTATTACAAAATACAATTTAGAAGCAGTCTATAAATATTACTATGACGGTGCAAGAGCTTTAGGAAATACGCATTCTCAAGCTGTTTTTGGTGTTATAGTAAAAGCTGCCAAGTCTGGTATATTTTCAGCTATAGTTCTAGGTATGGGAAGAGCTATAGGAGAAACTATGGCTGTTATGATGGTCGCAGGAAATGCTCCTTTTATACCTAAAGATTTATTCTCTTATTTCAGAACTATGACTATTAATATAGCTTTAGAAATGGGATATGCTACAGGTATACATAGATCCGCATTGATTGGAACAGCTTTTGTTCTGCTTTTATTTATACTTATAATAAATATAATACTATCTCTTTTGAAAAGAAATAATTCATATTTTTCATTTTCATTCACTAGCCTTTTTAAAAAGAATAAAGAATTAAAAACTGATATTAATAACTTTTCTTTTAAAAATTGTGAAATGAAAATGCAGACAATAAAGGCTGATATATTAAAATACATTTCAATATTTGCAGCTGCCGTATCAACTTTATTTTTAATATTTATAGTAGTATTTATACTTGTAAGAGGACTTCCTCATATAACATTCAATCTATTATTTGGAAAGAGTAACAATTCACAGATGACGCTTCTTCCTGCAATAGTTTCTACTTCTATGATGCTTTTTATGTCATTAATAATAGCCATTCCATTAGGAGTATTTGCCGCTATTTATTTGACTGAATATTCAAAAGCAAAAAGTAAATTAATATCTTTAATAAGAATATTTACCGACAGCTTATCAGGAATTCCATCAATAGTGTTTGGTCTCTTTGGTATGCTTGTATTTGCTAATCTTTTAGGTATAGGAAGAAGTATATTAGCAGGTTCTTTGACATTGGTTTTAATAATACTTCCTTCTATAATAAGGCAGACAGAAGAAACATTGATGTCAATTCCTGCAAGTTTGAGAGAAGGAAGTTTGGCACTTGGAGCATCTAAAGTGAGGACTATATTTCAAATAGTTCTTCCTTGCGGATTTTCAGGGATTATGACTTCAGTTATTTTAAGCATAGGAAGGATAGTTGGAGAAAGTGCCGCTTTGATATATACAGCCGGTGCAGTACGATATATGCCTAAGGGATATTTGAGTTCAGGAAGTACATTTTCAGTTATGATGTGGATGTTCTCAAGCGAGGGTTTATATATCAATCAAACTTTCGCCACAGCTAGCATATTACTTATTATGATTATAGTTCTTAATGCTTTATTATTCTTTGTCAATAAAAAGTTAAAAAAGGATTATTAATTTTAAGACTATATAAAAAGGATAAAAAATGAATAATGAAATAAATAATGAATTAAACTTTGATTTTGATACGGATAAAATTATTAAGGTTAAAGATTTAGATTTATATTATGAATCTTTTCAGGCTTTGAAAAAAATCAATATAGATATAGATAAAAACAGCGTAACAGCTTTTATAGGACCTTCAGGCTGCGGTAAATCTACACTATTAAAAACTTTCAATAGAATGAATGATCTCGTACCAAAATGCAGAATTGAAGGAAACATAGAAATAGCAGGAGTTGACATATACAATAAACATATAAATGTATCATACTTAAGAAAAAATGTTGGAATGGTATTTCAGAAATCAAATCTTTTTGCTATGAGTGTTTATGATAATATAGCTTATGGACCAAGGACATTCGGCATAAAAAAGAAATCTCAATTAGATGAAATAGTTGAATACAGTTTAACTAAAGCAGCTATTTGGGACGATATAAAAGACAGATTAAATAAAAATGCTTTAGGACTTTCAGGAGGACAGCATCAAAGATTATGTATTGCAAGAGCTTTATCCGTTAATCCTAAAATACTTCTTATGGACGAGCCTACAAGTGCATTAGACCCTATAAGTACAGGAAAAATAGAAGATCTTATAAATGAGTTAAAAAATGAATATACTATAGTGATAGTAACTCATAATATGCAGCAGGCTATGAGAGTATCTGATAAAACTGCTTTCTTCCTATTCGGTGAAATTGTAGAGTACGCAGATACAGAAGAGATATTCTCAAAACCTAAAGATGAAAGAACTGAAAAATATATTACAGGAAGATTCGGTTAATTAATAATTTATTATTATTGATGAATATAAACTTTTATTTATAAATTTGTAAAGCATAACAAAATAAGAAACGGAGATAAAAATGAAAAAATTTGAAGAATTAAATAAATTGATAGAACATGTTACTGAAGCAGGCGACATGATATTAGAGGCTTTAAGAAATTCTACCAAAGCATTAACTAATGGAGATATTGAACTTGCAAATCAAGTAATAGAAAATGACAGAAACATAAATAGAATATCATATAAAATAGAAAGCTCATCTTTAAAAATGCTTTTATTAGAACACCCTGTTGCTACAGATTTAAGAATAGTATCATCAGCATTAAAGATAGCTACAGATTTAGAGAGAATCGGAGATCAGGCTAAGGATATATGCGACTTGCTTAGATTCTTATTAGAAGGAAATATATATAAAAAGAACATTGATATTATAATAGAAATATCAAACATAATAGAATATATGATAACTAATTGTCTAAATGCTTTCAAAGAAAAAAATCCTGAACTTTCAAGAAATGTTATAGCAAAAGATGATGATGTTGACAAGCTATTCTATAAAATGCGTGATTCTATGGTTGATCTTATTAAAAGCGGTGCTGAAAATGCTGATCAGGCTATATATTTAATGATGATAGCTAAATATTTTGAAAAAATGGGAGATCATGCTGAAAATATAGCTAAATGGGTTTACTATTACAGCACAGGCGAAAGATTTAAATAATAATTGTTTATACCTAAACAAATATATTTTGTCAAAAATTATTCTATTATTTGTGGGGACTAGCCCTGCGAGGCACACAGTCGTGCCACCCCCCCAGTTCTTTTACCGAGTAGGTACCTTTCGGTATTGGGCTTTCGGCGAGAAACAAAAGAACTGCATTTTTAGTATTAATTTAGGTTATATCCCATATTTAACAGATATATTTTTTTATATAAAGTTCTAGAAATTGCGTTTTTCGCATAGCGTATCTGAGGGATAAAAACTTTGGCAAAGCCCGCAGAGCGTGTGCGGCAAAAAAGTTGATAATACATATGAAAAAATATTAAAATTGACAAAGTATATTTGTTTAGGTATATATAAAAAACTCCTAACAAATATATGAAGTTAGAAGTTATTTTTTATATTTTAATTTAATTATGATAATAAAAGTTTATCGCTTAAAGAACCGTCAGCAGTTTCAAATTTCTTGAGTAAGTCAGCTATATCTAAAGATTTTTTTTCTTCACCAGAAACATCATATATAATATTTCCGTCATTCATCATTATAAGTCTGTTTCCATAATGAATAGCATCTTTAATATTATGCGTAACCATAAAAGCAGTAAGCTTATCTTCTCTAATTATTTCCTCTGTAAGCTCTAATACTTTTTTAGCTGTTTTTGGGTCTAATGCCGCCGTATGCTCATCTAATAATAAAAGTCTTGGTTTTTTTAAAGTAGCCATAAGAAGAGTTAAGGCCTGTCTCTGTCCTCCTGATAAAAGCCCCACTTTTGACTGGAGTCTTGTTTCAAGTCCTAAATCAAGTCTCTTTAATTTTTCAACATACTCCTCTCTTTCTGCTTTAGTTATACCCCATCTTAAAGTTCTTCTTTTACCTTTTCTTTTGGCAAGTGCAAGATTTTCTTCTATACCCATATTTGATGCAGTACCAACCATAGGGTCTTGGAAAACTCTTCCAAAAAGACCTGCCCTTGCATATTCTTTTTTATCTGTAATATCTACTCCATCAACTGATATAGTGCCATAATCTACCTCATAAACTCCCGCAATCAAATTAAGAAGAGTAGATTTACCAGCTCCGTTTCCGCCTATAACGGTTACAAAATCTCCGTCATTTAGTTTAAGATTAACACCTTTAATAGCTTTTTTTTCTGTTATAGTGCCTCTATTGAATGTTTTATAAACTTCTTTTAATTCTAACATAAACTCCCCCAAATATTATTTTCTTTTTCCGCCTACTACTCTTGTAACTTTTTTATTAAGTACAGGCACTGAAAGAGCAATAGCAACTATTATAGCTGTGAGAAGTTTTAAATCTGTAGCCTTTAATCCCAATTGAAGAACTATAGCTATTATTATTCTGTATATAATAGACCCCATTACAACAGAAGCAAGCTTGTACCAAAATGAAAATCTATTTCCGAATACAACCTCCCCTATTATAACAGAGGCAAGTCCTATAACTATAGTACCTGTTCCCATACCTACATCAGCATAACCCTGACTCTGAGTAACCAAAGCACCAGATAAAGCAACCAATGCATTTGATATCATAAGTCCTATTATTTTCATAACATTAGTATCAACACCTAATGCCCTTATCATTTTCTCATTATTACCAGTAGCTCTTATAGCACATCCCATTTCTGTACCAAAAAACCAATACATCATAAGTATAATAATCACAGAAAATATAAGTCCTACAAGTAAATCAGATAATACCTTACTCAATGAAAGCATATTTTGAATTATAGTTAAAGAAGTATCCATTCCTAAAAGAGGTATATTAGGTCTATTTCCCATAACTCTAATATTGATAGAATATAAAGCTATCATTGTAAGTATTCCTGCTAATATTCCAGGTATTTGAAGTTTAGTATTTAAAAATCCTGTTGCAAATCCAGCTAAAGAACCAGCCAAAAATGCAAAAAATAAAGTGAAAAAAGGGTTCATACCATTTGATATGAGAATTGCACTTACTGCGCCGCCTAAAGCAAAACTTCCATCAACTGTTAAATCAGGGAAATCCAAAACCTTAAATGTAATATAAACACCAAGAGTCATTATACCCCAAATAATACCCTGTGATGCAGCGCCTTCTATAGCTAGAAAAATTCCTTGAAACATTATGAATCCTTACACTATTATTTTTTATGATATTAATTATCAATTTATAGTTTAAAAGTCAATTTATAATAATTATTACTTATTATATAATGATTCTGGTATAGTTATTCCAATACTATTGACCATATTAGTATTTACAACTAAATCAAAAGTTTTTAAAGTTTCTATAGGCATAGCTGCAGGCTGTTTCTCCCCTTTTAATATAGAAACTGCCTGAGTAGCTGTTAATTTACCAAGTTCATAATAGCTTATAGCATAAGTAGCAGTACCGCCAAGCATAGTCATACCGCCCTCACCGCAAACTACAGGAAGTTTAGCAGGTTCAGCAACTAAAGCTACTGTAGCCATACCAGCTGCAATCATATTATCAGTAGGCGTATAAATAGCTTGTACTTTTCCAACCAAGCTTTGAACAACCTGCTGTATTTCATTAGCAGATGTTACTGTAGCATCTATATATTTTATTCCCATAGAATCTAATTTCTTTTTTGCTATATCCATTTGAAATACTGAGTTCTGTTCGCTTGAACAATATAAAAGTCCTACAGTTTTTAAATTAGGAGTGATTTTACTTAATAATTCTATCTGTGCTTCTACAGGAGTTAAATCAGAAGTTCCTGACACATTTCCTCCAGGTGCATTATTATCAGCAACAAGTTTGGCTGCTGCTGGATCTGTAACTGCTGTAACAAGTATAGGTATATCTTTTGTCATATTTGCAACTGCCTGTGCTGCAGGTGTTGCTATTGCCAAAATCAAATCACTTTTATCATTAACGAACTTTTGTCCTATAGTTACACAGTTTGCCTGTTCGCCCTGAGCATTTTGATAATCTATAATAATATTTTTACCATCTTCATAACCAGCCTCTTTAAGTCCATCAACAAAACCTCTATAAGAAGCATCTAAAGCATCATGCTCTATTAATTGTAATATTCCTATTTTAAATACCTTATCTCCTGCTGCATTTGAAGAAGATGATGATTTACCTGATGAACAAGATATAACCATAATTGACATTATGATAAATAATGAATATAAATATTTCATAGAATAAACTCCTAATCATAGTAAATAAAATTTATTAAAACTACATATAGTAATTATACAATGATGAAGTAATAATGTCAATTAATAATATAATATAATTTTTTTAAATAAGTTTTTATATAATTTAATATATTTTTCATAAAATATATTGATATAAAAATATTTATATGTATACTATTACAATAAATACCCTATACCTCTTTTTTACATATGGGAATGAAGGTGAAAATCCTTCGCTGGCACGCAACCGTAAAGTTTAGTTTTTTATACAAATAAAATACTAACGAAGTCGGATACCATTAAAAATAGGCGAGTGCACTATCTAAAAAATGCACTCCTTTATTAAACAGCTTTTAATAAAAAATAAAAATAAAGGAGCATTATTTATGCAAAAACAAATCAAAATTTTATTAACACTTTTAACTGTATCAATTTTAGCAGTATCTTGTGCTGCAAACAATCCAAATAATCCAATTGGTTCAGACAATGCCAATTTCTCTAAATTAAAAAAGAATTGGATTGATAGTTATAAATCTGTATATTCTATTACAGAAAATGAATTTAAAAATCTTTATCTTGATAATAATACTTTGACTTATAAAGTTAGCTATTCTACTTCTATATTGGAAATCACTTGGAATCCTGATAATACATCTGGAATTATATACGGACAATATACTGTAAATAATAATAATCAAAATGATAATGGAAAATATTATGCTATATCTTTCCAGGGTTTAACTGATAATTCTGTATCTATTTCTGGTGCTGGTAAATTTGTAAACGGATCATATGATTCTTCTGCTGAAACATTGGAAGAAGCAAAAACAAAATTTACAGTTGAGAATGGATATTTTAGTTTTTATTCTGATTGTACAGTTTCAAAATAAATTATAGTTTTTAGAGGTTTTATATGAAAATAAAAAAATCATATTTATTAATTATAATATTTTCATTAATAGTATCATGTAATAATCCGTCTACAAATCCTAATAATAATAACAACACTCCATCAGTTAAGGCTGTAACTTCAGGAGTTCATACTATACAATACGGAAGTAAAACTTCAGAAGTTGATGTAACTGATAAAGTTCAGTTAAAAAATTTATGGATTAATTTAGTAGGCGATCAACTAGTTTATAAAACTAAATATGACTGTAAAGAAAGCGGAAAATTTGATGCTCAAGCTAATTATTATGATATCACTGATACGGTAAATATTAGAACAAAATTCATAGAATGTGCTGTATACGAGTATAATAATAAAAAATATCTTGCTGCCATATATTGGGATAATCAAACAGGTGTAGGAATGCAGGAACGTTACAGACTCATTATAACAGATGAAAGCGGTGCTGAGATTGCTTGGTACGGCGGCGGCGGTAATGAAACTGTTATACCAGATGAAAATACTATCTGGGTTAAATATGATTTTGTTTTCGGATATATAAAAAAATATTAATAAAAAAATAGCAAATTATAAAGGAGCGGTTAATAGCCGTTCCTTTTTAGTTTAATTTTATATAAAAAATAATAAAAGAACTGCATACTATGAAGATAAAAACTAAATTATTTTTTACAGCTTTATTATTTATATTCATTCCAATTATATCATGTAATAATAATATGAATAATATAAATAAAGAAAAAATGCTTAATAAAAAATGGGAATATATTAATTATATTAATTCAGGATTTAATATTCAAACAAATAAAGTTGATAGATATCATATAAGTAATGATATAGAAAATATAAGATATTCTATTAATATAGAAGAAATATTTTGGAATGAGGATAATAAATCAGGAATTATATACGGCAGATATACTATTGTTCCAGATTATAATAAAGATGCAATTAATAAATACTATGCCATTTCTTTTAAAAATTTAACTTCATCATCTATTAAAATTTCTGCTGCTTATAAAAAAAATGGTATTAATGAAACTGATACATTAGATAATGCAAAAACAATATTTACAGTTGAGAATGGATATTTTGATTTTTATTCTGATTGTACTGAAGTAAAATAATATTCAATTTTAATAAAATTTATTTGGTAAAAAATATTGAAATAAAAATATTTAATATATATAATATAATTCATCATTATATATAAAAATACTACTTATATATGGGAATGAGGGTGAAAATCCTTCGCTGGCACGCAACCGTAAAGTTTAGTTTTTATACAAGTAAAATACTAACGAAGTCGGATACCATTAAAAATAGTCGAGTGCACTACATAAAAGCATGCACTCCTTTATTAAATAGCTTTTAATTATAAAATTATAAATAATAGATAAAGGAGCATTTCAATGCAAAAACAAATTAAAGTTTTATTAACATTATTCACTATCCTATTTTTATCATTATTTTTATCGGTATCATGTGCTAAAAATAATCCTAACAATCCAAATAACAATAATAACAATAATAATAACAATAATAATAATCAAGGTACAGGAAAACGTGGAGAATATGAACTCATAGCAGATCCTGAAATACTAAAATTATCTTGGAGCGATCCAAATAAACAGGAATATTTTAGAACTAATTGGTTAAATACTTTTTCTAATCAAACTCTTTTACCTGCAGGAGTAACACAAACAACAAGAACAACAGATGAAAATGCAACATATCTTGAAAATGATAGCACTATTCTAGGTAATTTTATATATGCTACTAATATAGAATAGAATGGAAAGGAACAAACTGGATAGGTGCCTTATATGAAGACCCTAGAATAGCTGGACAAGACAGTCGCTGGATGTTATTTCATATAGATACTGATGGAAACTTTATGCTTGCTTCTGCTTTTGGTACAGGTGCTACAGAGAATGCCCCTACTGAAGAAGATTGGAAAGGAATAATGAGTAGATGGGGTTCATATGCAACTGGCATAATACAGAATTTTGATTACAAAAAATAATTTAATTTATAAAAAATGAAAATATTAATGTCCTGTTTTTTATATTTGATAAAATTCAGGACATTAAATTTATAAATCGGGTTAAAATTATGAGATATTTTATTATATTCCTTATTTCTATAAATATATTATATTCACAAACTTATCTTATTAAAGAACTTAAAGGAGGTATTTGGATTACTTCTGAAGTACAAATCACTAATGCTGCTCAGACAAATGAAGTAAAAAAAGATTCTCCTCCAAAGGAACCTATAAAAGTAAATAGCAGTACTATAACTTCAGAAGATATAGAAAGAATGGGTTATAATAATGCTCAGGAAGTATTAGCTAATCAGCCTGGATTTATTAATAAAGGCAATTATATGGGTAATGAGGTTGTTGACCCAGCTGGTGCTAATGGAGATAATATAAAGATATATATTAATGGTGTTCTTATGAATACTGCTAAAGGAAATGCTGATGCTGGAGTTGATTTAAGAAGAATACCAGCTAATTTAATAGAATCTATTGAAATAATAGGAAACAGTATTTATATTACAACAAAAACGCCTTTACAAGATATACTTTTGGTGTCTTTTGCATATGGTGCTTATAATACTATGAGACCTTCTATACTATTTTCAAGAAATATAGATGAAAATCAGGTATTTACTTTTACTGCTGATTCATATTATAGCGATGCTAATTACTATTATGATTTCACTAATTTGGCAGGAAAAAGAGTTCAAGGAAATTTAAAAGACAATAGGCAATTTATAGTTAATTCATCAGCCAACTATAAATATACATTTGATAATAAAAATTTTATAAATGCATTTGCTAATATATCATATTCTAGCTCAGCAGCTCAATATCATATCCCTCCTATAAGTTATACTGATTCTTGGTTTAATTTTACTACTTTAGCATCTTCTATATCGTATAATGGTTTTTCTGATATTTTAGATTATACTGTTAGTTTATCATATTTATTTGATTCATTTGTAGATAGACCATATGTTTATGAGGGTAAATTTATATCTGATTATAGATCTCATGGATTAGCTTTGAATGTATCTCTTGATAGAATGGATGAATTTCTTCCTGGCATAATAACAATGTATAATAAATTAATGCCCGAATATAGATATGATATTTTAGAGGAAGATGAAAATGGTTTAGAAAATAATTTTCAATATAGTCCTCAAAGACATTCTATTTCATTACAATATGATATGCAATTATCTTTCGGATATTGGGATAATAATACTCCTATATTTACATTGCTTCCAAGTATTAAATATGAATATCAAAATGAGCATTTTAAATATACTCAAAATAATAATTATTTAGCATATAGTGCAGGAATTTCTTTAAACTTCTATAAAGGATACAATTTATTTTTTGCTTATTCAAGTGATTATACTTCACCTACTTTCAATGATTTATACTATGGACAATTTAGTAATCCTAATCTACTTCCAGAAAGCTATAATCAACTGCTTACAAAATTAACAATAGAGCCTATAACAAATTTAAAAATAGAAGCTTCTTATGCATATACAATATATACAAATAAAATAATTTGGGCATATGCAATACCTGAAAATGTTGATACAGCAACTTCTCATATATTTACATCAAGTATAGGCTATGATATACCATTTGCTAAATACCATAAAATAAAAACAAAGGTAGGTTACTCTTATCAGCTTGCATATATGGGTAAAGAAAAATTCCCTAAAATAGGTCTTCCAGAACATGTTGTAACTGCATTATTAGGTTATGATTTTATACCTAATAATAAAGTATTAAGTTCATTATCATTAAATATTTACTATACATACTCATATCCAAGACCTATGACAGCAAACAGACCTATTTTTTACTCTGACCCATTTCATGACTTTAATATATCATTATATTCAATATGGTTTGAGCATCTAATAATATCAAGCCATTTTAAAAATATTTTTAATAAAACTCCGATGCTGTCAACCTACTCTATTGCCAAGCCTTTTACTTGGGAAGTTGAGGTTGGATATAATTTTTAGTTTATTTAGTTAAACTATATAATATTTTTTCTTTAAAATATTGACTTATCTACTTATATATATATAATATAAAGTAGAGGTATTATACATGGATAATAATATAATAAGTGTCGGTATAGATGTTGGTACAACTACAACAAATATAATATTCAGTAAATTAACTATTCAAAATTTATCTGGTATATCTAGAGCTCCAATAATAAAAGTTATAGATAAAAATATAATATATAGAAGTGAAGTATTTTTTACACCTTTATTATCATCAAGTGATATAGATGTAGCATCCCTTATGAAGATAATAGAAAATGTGTATAAAGATGCAAATATAGATAAAAAATCTGTACAAACAGGAGCTGTAATAATTACGGGAGAAACTGCTAGAAAGAAAAATGCAGATAAAATATTACAAGAATTATCATCATTTGCGGGCGATTTTGTTGTTGCTATTGCAGGAAGTGATTTGGAAAGTATAATAGCAGCAAAAGGTTCAGGCTCTTCTGCTTTATCTAAAGATAATCATGCCAATATTATCAATTTAGATATAGGAGGCGGTACTACTAATTTGGCATTCTTCAGCAATGGTTCTGCTTTAAATACTACTTGTATGGATATAGGCGGAAGAATGATAGAAGTTAAAGACGGCCTTATATATAAAATGACTGATAAATCTAAAAAAATAATAGAAGATTATAAATTAAATATAAAAATAGGTGAAAAAGCAGTTACAGATGAAATATTAAAATTCTGTGAAATAATGGAGAAAGCTATTTGTGAAATATTATTCCTATCTCCTAAAACTTCTCTTTCGAAATATTTTATAACAAATCATGATTGGGAAATAGAGAAATTTGATTATTTAACTTTTTCAGGGGGAGTTGCAGATTTTATATATAATTATCCAAGCACTATTCCTCAAGATCCATTCAAATATGGAGATATAGGACCTATATTAGGTTATGCTATATATAATTCTAAAATTATACCTAAATCATCATATTTAAAAGTATTAGAAACTCAGCAGGCTACAGTAGTAGGTGCTGGAGCATATAGTGTAGATTTAAGCGGAAGTACTATACATTATATGAAAGAATTATTACCTTTAAAGAATATACCGATAATTAAATTAAATAAAAAAGAAGAAGAAGATTTACTTTCAGGAAATTTATCATCCATAAAAAATAAAATAAATTGGTATGAAGAAGAAGTTATAGCATTATCATTTATAGGAAATACAAGGCTTAATTTTGACCAATTAAATAAATTAGCTGATAATATCATAGTATCATTTGACTCTATTATAAAAAAGAAAAAACCTTTAATAATAATAATAGAAATAGATATGGCTAAATCATTAGGAATAACATTGAAATCAAAATTGGATGAAAATTATCCTATTATTTGTGTTGATAATGTAGTTGTTGAAAATGGAGATTATATAGATATTGGTCTTCCTGTTGGAGAAGGCGGTATGGTAGTACCTGTTATGATAAAAACTTTAATATTTAATGAAAAAAATAATTTATAGGATTAAGGATTAATTATTATGGAATTTGTATTAAACACTAAAATAATATCTGGTAATAACTCTTTATTAAATTTGGATTTATCAAAATCTAAAAGAGTATCTATTTTTACAGATAATAATATGTTAAAAATAGGTTCATGTGATTCTACTATAGAATTGATGAAGAAAAATAATATTGAGTATGAAATTTTTTCTGACATAGAACCTGATCCTAGTTTTGAAATAGTAATAAAATGTTTGAATAAAATTTTAACCTTTAATTCAGATACTATAATAGCAATAGGAGGCGGATCTGTAATAGATACGGCAAAAGCTGTTATATATTTTGCTTTGGAAGTAAATAAACAAATATCAAATGTAACAAATAAGCCATTATTTATAGTAATACCTACAACAAGCGGAACTGGTTCTGAAGTTACTTCATATTCTATTATAACAGATAAGGAAACACATAGAAAAGTACCTATAGTATCAAATGAAATGCTTCCAGATATAGCTTTGCTTGACTCGCAATTTACATTAACAGTACCTCCTAGAATAACTGCTGAAACAGGTATGGATGTTATGGCGCATGCATTTGAATCTTATGTTTCAATTAATTCAAGTCCTTTCACTATGCCATATAGCGAATATGCTATAATTGGTGTATTTAATAATATATCTAAGGCTGTTCATAATGGCAGTGATGTTAATGCTAGAATAGCTATGCATGAAGTTTCTTGTATAGCAGGAATAGCTTTTAATAATGCGGGTTTAGGATTAATACATGCTATGGCTCATGCACTTGGAGGAAGATTTAGACAGCCGCATGGAAGAGCTAATGCTATATTAATGCCTCATGTTATAGAATATAATGCTAAAAATTCTGCAGAAGCAGCAAAAAAGTATGCTAAAATTATTACCCTTTTAGATATAAAAAATGTTCATGACACTCTAAAAGCATGTGATGTATTAAAATCTCTTATTTTAGAATTAAATAATAATATAGGAATAAACCATAAGATAACTGATTATGGAGTAGACAAAACAGAATTTGAAAATGCTATAGAAGAAATGGCTTCTAATGCATTAAAAGATGTATGCTTATTAACAAATCCTGCTAAACCTAGCATTGAAGATGTAAAAAATATATATAGAAGTCTAATATAAAAAATATAAAATATATAAAAAAGCCCTATAAAGAATAAATCTTTATAGGGCTTTCATTTTTTATAAATTACTGATTTTGCCAATCAGCAGGATAAACTATATACAGAAATTTAGTATAAAATGGGGTACTGAATACAATAGAAGAACCTTTAGGAATAAAAATAACTTCTCCCTGTTTAGCTTCAACTTTAGTACCATCTGGATTTTTGATAACCAATGTACCCTCTAAAACTATATCCATTTCATCATAATTTAGAGTCCATGGAAAATCTGTATTATCTAATTCCATTAAACCGCATCCTAATCTAGGACTTTCATTAACAGTAAACATATCAGTTATATAAACATTACTATTAATATCTGATTTAATTTTATTAGCATCAGCATCAGCAACAGATCTTTTTAATACTTTCAATCCTCCAGTATTAGAAGATGAATTATCTGATTGTCCAGATGCTGTACCTGTTTTCATAAAATCATTAATAACTTTTACTATAACAGATTGAATATCTTTTTCTTCCATAAGAATTAACTCCTTAAACTTATTTTGCTAAATTATCATTTAATAATTTAGCTTCTTGAGTTCCCATTTTTATTGTAGCTTCATCTGGTCTAAACTCTCCCTTATTCTCATCTCTGCCCTGCATAACATATCTAGAATTTTCCTGACCTTTTTGTTCTACTGCCATAAGACTTAATTTAGCAAAATCATCTGTTCTCAAACGATTTATAATAAGAGTCAATTGAGTTTCAGGGAAATCTGTAGCCATATAATAATCACCCTGGCTATCTCCTCCAACAAGTATAGGACCATAGCCATATTTAGATACTAAAGTAAGTTTTATAGCTTCTGTTTTTCCCTGCTGCTGAGTTTGAGGCCAATTATCTTCATATTCATAAGTTAATTTTCCATCTGCTGTCTTTTTAGTTCTCATAGCTATAACATTTTCTTTAGGAACATTGTATGTATATTTAGGTAAAGAAGCAAATACTTCAACAACATTTTGATGTGAAGCAGAACATATATAAACATCTATTCCATTAGCCATTAAAACATTGATTAAATCAGCCATTTCAGGTTCAACTCTAAGACCATCTTTATAACCATCTAAAGATATAATACCTGCTTGTCCAGGCATAGTATCAGGACTAGTAAGAGTATAAGTAGAAATTTCTCTCTCTAAAGCATAATCATTAGCTCTCTCTGCTAAAGCTGCAACATCTTCTGGTGTCATTCCTGTAAATGAATATAAAACCCAAGGATAACTTATATCAGCACTAAAAGTTCCTCCTATAGCTTCATATAGATATGCATATTTAGCTTGGAAATCTATAAACTGATCTGTTTTTCTAATCTCTTCTAATGACATTTTTTTAGTGCCTATATAATTATCATATAAAAATTTATAATCAGAATCTAAATCCGCACCTATTTTATCTATATTTACAGGCTGCCCATCTTTATTATTATAATCAGCTGCAAAATTATCTTTAGGTATATTCTTTCTAATTAAAGCAGAAAACTCTTCAGGTGTAGCTTTAAACTCTAAATTATTTATCATATATCTAAACATAGATTCTTGTGTATCATTAAATATACAAGTTTGATCCCAGTCAAAAACAACATAAGGTTTTTTATTACTATCATAATTTGCACTTTTAATACCATTATCATCAATTAATTTTTGAAGTCTAGCTCTTGTATTTGTAGACCATTTATTTTCTGATAATACTGTATTATCAGTTTTTGTAGTAGTTGAAGCTGAATTATTATTACAGCTTGCAAAAAAGATGGCAATTAAAGATAAAACTAATGCATAAAATTTTATTTTCATATAGCACCTCTCATTAAAATAAAATTTATATTTAAGAATATTTTTCTTCTTTTGTTAAAGCTATATTACTTATTAGTATAGCAACTACAATAGCAGTAATACCGCCTACAAGTTTTGCAATTATCATAGGGAAGATCATGTTTCTATACATTCCCTCAGCATATCCAGCTGTAAAACCTAAGTGGTCTCCAAATGTAAATGCAGCACTTACAGCAAAAGCAACATTTATAATTTTACCTTTATTATTCATATCTTTCATTATTTGGAACATTGGAATATTATTTGCCAAAGTAGCAACAAGTCCTGCTGCACCTATATCATTCATACCCAATTTTTTACCTATAGCCTCTAATGGTTTTTTAGCAACTTTAGTAAATACATATACCAAAGGAAAAGCACCTGCTAATACTATAGCAATAGCTCCTATTGTAGCTATACCATCAGATATAGGCGCCATAGTAACCTCTTGTCCTCCCATAGTAAATTTAATAATTTTTACTCCAATTAAAGCTTCAACAATAGATATTGCTAATGCTATTGTTATAACAGCAACTAATATTTTAGAGAAGATATTAAATGCTTTTATCAAAATATCTCTTATAAATATTAATCCTAATACTAATAATATAGCAAATATTACTATAGGAACAAGATTTTTAATAATAAAGCCTATATTATATCCAGCAACTATACCACCGAAGAAAGCACCTATAGGTATAGTAATAATACCAGCCATAACACCTAAAGCTAAATATTTATGATCTTCTTTATTAATAATTCCTAATGCTACTGGTATAGAAAATACAATAGTAGGTCCCATCATAGCACCAACTATAAAAGCAGCAAATTGACCAGCATTAGGATCTTGAGCTAATTCTAAAGCAAGCGGAGCTCCTCCCATATCATTTGCAAGAATAGTAGTAGCAAACATAGCAGGGTCTGCTCCTAAAGCTGTATAAATAGGTACTATTATAGGACGAAGTAATGCAGCCAATACAGGTGCCAATGATATAACACCCACCATTGCTAATGCCAAAGAACCTAAGGCATTAAATCCTTCTTCAAACTGTGCTCCTAAACCAAATTTGTTACCAAGTACCTTATCTATAGCACCTAATACCATAAATATGGCCATAATGTAAACTATGATCTCATTAATACTCATATATATCACTCCTTTTAAATAATTATTTAAGGTATAATATTCCATACATCTTTATGCGGATTAGCAATTATAGTGTATCTATATTTATGTTTTAATTTTTCTATAGAACTCTTAGCACTATCTATGGCCTCTTTAACACTAGAAATATCCCCAGCTATTATAATAACAACAATACCAGCACCTATTAATTCTTTATCTACAACTTCAACATCAGCGGTTTTTAAAAGAGTATCTAGAGCATCTATTGTAGCTACATATCCAGTTGTTTCTATTATTCCAATAGATAAATTTAAGTTTTCCATTAAAATAATCAATTAATTCCTTTTAATACTTCAATTATTACTTTTTTTATAATTTTTTCATCTGTTATATTATATTTATCTATTAAAATTTTTGTTATGGATTTTATTATATCATCATTACCGCAGCCATTATTATTATTACAAGCATCTTCTTTGCCATTTTTATAGACTATAGTAATACCTTTAGTTTTAACTAAATCCATAGCACTTGGAGTAAGTATTATATTAGAATCTAGTTCTAAAACACCAGACTTATCTCTTATGAGCTCATGTATATTTTGAGTATTATAAAGTATCTTATTTTTAGACATAATAAATAGCTCCTAAAAATTATAAAATAGAATTATATAAATCATCTATAGGAGAAGGTATAACTGCAAAATCAACTATAAGTCCATTATCTTCAGCCTTTTTTACTCCAGCTTTTACAGCCTCTTCTACAGCACTAACATCTCCAGTAAAAGTAATATAAGATTTTCCGCCTATAGCAAAACCCAATCTAACATTAACAAGAGATATATTACTTGCCTTAGCAGCATCATCTGCACCCTCAACAGCAGAAGATATAGAGAAATATTCTATAACACCTATAGCACCCCTCTGAAAATCTCCTATAGTTCCATTAATAGCATCTATTACACTATCATGTATATTAGCTATTACAAAAGAATTAATTACAGAAGCTCCGCCTATTGATACTCCCATATTCTTAGATTCTTCAACAGCCCCTACTTCTCCGCTAAATATTACTATATATTTACCCGGACAAACAGAATGAGATCTTAAAATTTTAACATTAGCTGTTTTACCTATATAATCTGTAGCCAATATACCTTTAGCTATACTATTCAATTCTAACATTCCTATAGACTTCATTTAACATTCTCCCCATTTATAACTATTTTTTCAGTATCAACAGTTTCTACAATACCATCTATACTTGAATGAATATTAGCTCCTACTTTGTCCATAGGTACTGTAGCTATAAGTTGCCCTTTAATAACAGAATCGCCAACATTTACTATAGGAGATGCAGGCATTCCTATATGCTGACTTAATCCAATAGAAACCCTAGAAAAATCAAGTTCTATAGGGTTATTTATATCTACATCAGTATGATAATATTTATCTAAACATAATAAAGTTACCAATCTGTCTGTAGAAATTCTTCTATAATCTATAGAAGGATTTATTCCTGTATCTTTTGGATTTTTATCAGGTTTTATATTAGCACTTCTCAAAAGATATTTAACATATATATTCATATTAGAAGGATTTATTCCCATAGGACATGAATAAAGCTCACATATACCGCATTCGCAGCAAAAATATGCTTCTTTTAATTTATCTAAAACATGCTCATTATTATTTTCAATATTTTCCAAATCTGCAAAAGCAACTGAACGCATTACCAAATGAGGATTAATTTTATGACCTAATAAATTTCTAGGACATAATTCAGAACAGAAACTGCATTGTATACAAGAACATTTTGCAAGCGATACAATTTTAGAATAATTTATATTTTTCTTTTTAACTAAATAATGATCCTCATCAATAACTATTAATGCACCTGTAGTTTTTTTAACAAAAAGATTTTCAGTGCTGTTTATATGATGATATTTACCCATCATAGGTCCGCCAACTATAACATATTTATTATTATCTGTTACTCCAACTCTTGATAAAATTTCTCTCAAATTTGTACCTATAGGAACCTTTATAATACTAGGTTTATCAACCTCTCCTAAAATAGATATATATTTTGAAGTTACAGGAATATCATTCAAACTATCATAAATATTGCATAAAGTTGCTACATTAAAAACAACACATCCAACTTCCAAAGGTATTCCGCCTGCTTTAATTGCTCTTTTAGTAATATTATATACTAAAGTCTGCTCATCTCCCAAAGGATAAAAACTTTTGAATGTTTTGATTTCTATTGGAGCATTTTCTTCTTTGATAGCCTTTTGCAAAGCTTCTATCTGTTTAACATATTTCTTTTTAGTTCCGATAACAATATGTTCAGCTGATATCTCTTTGCCTATAATAGCTAATGCTTTAACTATTTTTTCAGCATATTTAAGCATAATAAATTGATCTGTTTTTAAAAGCGGCTCACATTCTGCTGCATTAGCTATTAAATATTCTACTTTCTCTGGTAATTTTATATGTGATGGAAAACCTGCTCCGCCAGCTCCAACAATACCAGCATTATATATTTTTTCTTTCAAACTCATAGCAAACCTTCATTTTTTATTTATTTAAATCAACTTGATCTACAATACCAACTATAACTGCATCTATTGGAAGCATTTCTTTATCTCCCTGCGCTTTTCTAGCACCGCTTCCAGAAGTTATAATAACAATATCTCCAATACCAGCACCTATATAGTCGCATGCTATAATGATATCTAAATCCTTATTAGTATCAGGTTCAAAACATCTGGTAATTAAAAGTTTATTCCCAGATAGGCTATCTTCTTTTTTAGTAGCCCATACACTTCCTATTACTTTTGCCAATACCATTTATAATACCTCTTTATCTTTATATATAATATTTATTTTATTATCTTTAATATAATCAATAACAAGCGGTGTAATAATAGCTTTATTATTAACCGCAATAGATGAATATTTATTAATAATGCCTAAAATATCAGATTCAGTAATTATCTTTTTATCTGTTAGATCAAAAGTATTGCTTATATCACTTTTTACATCCATTTTTCTAAAATAAGATAAAAAAGTTTTATTTTCAGATACAATTAATCCATAAGATTTTGCTGTATTTTCTAAATCAAGTAATTTAGAAAATAATTTGTTAGTAGCATTTTGTTTATAATTATTAAATTTTTCAATATTTTTTAATCCTATGACTTTCTTTCCAGATAATAAAGCATTAATTATAAATGAAATATTATCATCTTTATATATAAGATTTGCTATACAAGATAATATTTCAACAGATAAATCATCTATCACAATAGTATTATAATTATCAATATTAATATTCTTTGCATTTGAAGCTATATTTAATTTATACCCAATGCTTTCTAATTCATTTTTAAAATAAAAATTATCATTATTTGAAAGTATAAATATAGAATCTGTAATAGAATTTATAGGAGCATTACTTAATTGCTCTATAACAGTTAATACTATTTTTCTAATTAAAGCATCATCCATATTATCCCTCTTTTACAGATTTATTATCAATCAAACTCATAGCTATTCCTAAAGGTGTTACTAAAAATGGATTTTTTGGTTTTATAGTCTTTATTTTAGTTTCTTTTTCTATTATACCTTCAAATCCATCTAGACAAACAGTACCGCCAACCAAACAGATAAGATCCACATTATAATTAGCTATATGTCTATTAATAATACTTCCAACTTTTTCTATCACAGGAACTACTATTCTAAATATTTCTTTAGAATTATCTTTATTCTTTTTTTTATCTTCAGCCTCATTAAAGGAAATACCATAATTACCAGCTATTGTAAGTGTTAAATGAGTTCCGCCTGTAGGTTCATCTGCAGTATAAACCATTTTTCCATTTTCAAATATGGCTACACCTGTTGTACCTCCGCCGACATCTACAACAACACCATTATCTATTTTTAAAACATAATTAGCAGCTTCTGGTTCTTCAACTATATTCAATACTTCAAAACCAGCACTTTCAGCTACATATTTATGAGTAGAAACAGATTTAACATTAACACCAGGAGGCATAGCAATAGCAGCATTTACAAGTTCAGTTTGAAGCCTCTCTTCAAGTTTTAATTTTAATTCCTTAACTATTTCGCATGCTTTGGAATAATTAACAACTAAACCATCTCTTACAACTTCAGCATATTGTAATTCTGTTGCTATAGGATTACACTTTGAATCTAAAACAACTAGAACTATATATGCTGTTCCCAAATCTACACCCACATATAATTTTTCATTTTTATCAAAACTGAAAGTTTTTTCTATACTTTCACTAGTTCTGTCGATTATATTATCAATATATTCAAATGAAAAATTCATACAATAATTTCTCCGTAGCCCTGTGTCAATAAACCGCATGCATTTGCTTCATCAAAATCTATATGCATAACAGGCATAAATTTATCGCTTACTCTAACAACAACCTCATCAAATATTAATGATCTAACACCATAAATTTTTACTTTAACTATTTGTCCGTTTTGTAAATCCCACTCCTTAGCATCATTCTCTCTCAAATGAATATGTCTTTTAGCAATTATAACTGAACCTTTAGCTTCTATACTAGCATTTTTAGAAGATATAGTTATAGAACCAGCTCTTTCAAGATAACCTGATTCATTTATAGTTATATCTTTTACCCCTAATTGTCTAGCATCAGATAAAGACAATTCAACTTGAGTATTTTTTCTAGTTGGTCCAAGTATAGCAACATTATCCATTCTGGATTTAGCTCCTATAAGACTTACTCTTTCTTCACTTAAATACTGACCTGGCTGAGAAAGATCTCTCTTTGGAGTAAGAGAATAATTTTCTCCAAATAAAGTATATAAATCTTTTTCAGATAAATGAACATGCCTGGCAGATATTTCAACCATTATAATTTTTCTTTTCTTCATTTCATTTCTAATAGAATTAGAAAGTGCATTAATAAGAATTGGCTCTTCAATCATTCAATACATCCTTACCTGTATATGCCATAAGCATCAAAATATATATCACACTGCTCATACGATTTAACAACTTTATGAGATCATCTCTTTCATTTTGCAAAGCATTAAATGCAGCTAATTCAACCTCTCTAACAGCAGTTCTTATTAAATTAAGTTTTATAACCGTGAAAGGCATCTCATAATTGACAAATATATGATCGCAACCAAAGTACTCTTTAGGATGATGTGATATTTTTCTAATATCTTCCTCACTCAATCCAAATATAGTATCAAATTCTAAATCTTTCTCAGTAACCTCAGAATATAATATTGTATGTACAAGTTTTTGATATTTTTTAAGGTATTCCAATAATTTATCTTCATGTCTTTCTTTAAACTCATATTGTATATCTATTATTAAAGAAAGAAGACTATCTAATTTACCTCTAAGCACTATTCTTGGATGACCTTTTTGAACTAGTACATTATTATATAGATGAGTATAATTTTCAGGCTTATTATCTAACTTTTTTTTAGTCTCGTAATCGATATAAGATGTCATATTTTCTATTTCTCTTATACCGCGTGATTTAGGATTAGATGTAGAACTTGAACCATTACCCTTAGAGGATTTTATTTTAAGTTCTATTTTCCTAGAAGCTAAATACTCTTTAGCGGAAGGAGTTACAAAAACCCCTTCCTCTATAAAATATTCAGATACATCTCTATTGAGTATTTCACTTCTTAACATTTGTTCTGTTAAAACTTTCATAATAAACCTATTATAATATATTATTCTTTATTACCACTATCAGCTGCATTATTATTAGGAAGTATAGTTTCAACTTCTCCATGAGGTCTTGGTATAACATGCACGCTTATTAGTTCACCTACTTTAGCTGCTGCTGCTGCGCCTGCATCTGTTGCTGCTTTTACTGCTCCTACATCACCTCTAACCATTACTGTTACCAAACCACCGCCTACTAATGTTTTACCTACTAAACTAACATTAGCTGCTTTTACCATAGCATCTGCTGCCTCTATTGCTGATACCAAACCTTTAGTTTCTATCATACCTAAAGCCATAGAACTTGACATATTAT
>CALXXQ010000059.1 GCA_944392715.1 uncultured Brachyspira sp. | reverse complement strand
CAAATGGAGGTGTTATGCCTTGCTTATAATTCAAATCTATAAAAAATCTTCTGTATCTGTATTCCATTCCAACATTAGCGAATATTCCAAATGATGATTCTGCACCATAATCAAAACTTATTCCTATTCTAGGAACATATACAAAATGTGAGTTTTTCTTATATGCATATCCAAAATCTACAGAAAATGGGAATCCAAAATAATTATAACTATAATGAAAACCTGAGTTTACAAAATCATTCTGAGCGAAAAGAAAAGCTGATAGTATAAAAAATATTGATATTATTCTAATTTTCATAAACTTATTATACCTGTTATTTAATTTTTATAGTATTATTATAGCATAAGTATTATGTTTGTCAATATAATTTGTGTAAAGTAATATTGTTTTAATAAGCATAGAGTAATATTATTTTACTTATAATACATACATAATAAAAATAAAATAAACATGGTATTGTAAAATCATAATTTGATAATATTTTATGACTTGATAGACGCTATATCAAAAACTTTTCCATTTTCAAAGTTTTTAACTTTTTCTTTTTCTGTAACAGTGATAAATACCTGTCCCAAAGTTTTAATATATTCAAGTATGTTATCTCTTCTAGCATTGTCAAGTTCAAGCATAGCATCATCAATAAGCAAAATAGGGGATTTTTTTCTATATTCTGATAATATCTTTTCACTAGCTAATTTCATTATAAGAGTAAACATTCTTTTTTCACCTTGAGATGAGAACTTTTTTGACAAGGAATCTTTATAAAAGAATTGATATTCTGCTCTATGTATTCCAAAATATGTTGTATGCATTCTTATTTGTTCTGTTAATGTATTTTCTAGTTTTTTAATATATTCATTTTCATTTAAAACATCTTCTATAGTTGATTGATATTTTATAGCATAAGGATTTTCATTATTAAAAATATTTTTATAAATCTCATTCATTTTTTCTTCTAAAAGAGATGAATATTTTTTATTTTCATTGGCTATATAAAGAGATAATTTTGCTATATCATTATTATAAATATATGCTTCATTAGGTTTAGTATTTAGGCATATATTTCTCATTTTTAATAGCTTATTATATTTTATTAATGCTGATAAATATTCATTTGATATTGTTGATATAAGCATATTAAAATAATCTCGTCTTAATTTAGGTTCTGCTATTACCAAGTCAGTATCATTTGGAAGGAATATAACATAAAGTATTCTTCCTATTAAATCTTTTCTAGATGATATTTCTTTTTTATCAATGAATACTTTTTTTACTTTTTTTTGATATGCTATTTCTATATTGGTATCATAATTAAGATTATCTTCTCTGAAAACTCCTCTAAGAAAATAATTATCATTTCCATTTTTTACAAGTTCTCTATCCAATCTGGTTCTAAAAGATACTCCATTTCCAAGCATATATATAGCTTCAAGTATATTAGTTTTTCCGCTTCCATTATGTCCGTAAAGAACATTAATTTTTTCAGAAAAATCAAATGTATTTTCATTATAGTTTCTAAAAGAACGTATAGTAAGTTCTCTAAGTATCATTTTCTTATATGACCTTTTTAAGTTTTATTAGTGAAAAGTATTATATATTAAAATAATAAAAATAGTACTATTTTAATCAAATTGATTATTTTTTTATTTTATAGTATTGTTATTTACTATTGCTATTTAATAGAATAAAATTTATTATAATAGGAAATTTTTGATACCGCATATAAATGGTAAAAGCAATATGTATGATAATAAATTTATATATGATGAATTAATTGAGAGATTTACAAAAAGCGAAGAGTATGCCAATTTTGATATAAAAACAGCAAAAAGCATAACAGGACTTAAAGGCGGAAGTGATGCATTATTTTTTGCATCCATATTCCAAAATAATAGTATATTAATAATTAAAGAAAATGAAAGTGAGGCAATGCTTCTTAGTCAGTCTTTAAATTTTTATGATATACCTAATTATTATTTTCCTGATTATGATACAGTGGCTTTTACAAAAATGTCTCCAATCACTGATATAGCTCAGGATAGAATTAACATATTATATAAATTAATAAATAAAGAAAAATGCATTATCATAACAACTATTAATGCTGTAACTAGAAAAATAGCTTGTAAAGAAGATTTGAAAAAAATTCCAATACATATAAATGTAGGCGATAAATTAGATTTAGATAATTTTAGATTAGCATTATATGATTTAGGATATGTTATAGAAAGAGAAGTTGATGAGAAAGGTACTGCTTCTGTTAGAGGAAGTATAATAGATATATTTTCTGTTGAATATGATAATCCTATTAGAATAGAATTATTTGATGATGAGATTGATAGTATAAGATTTTTTAATACAGAAGATGGAAGATCTTTTAAGAGTATTAAAGATATTATTATTTATCCTGTGAGAGAAGTTGTTTATAGTGATTTGCAAGTTGAAGAGTTTATAAACAATAATAATATAAATGATGAAATTAGAGAAAATATCATTAAAAGAAAATATTTTGCTGGAAGTGAAAATTTGCTTCCTATGTTTTATTCTAATTTAGAGACTATATTTGATTATTTTGATTATGGATATGTATTTATAGATGATGCTTTAAAATTAAAATCAAAATTAATAAATATATTAGATACTATTAGAGAAAATTTTAATGATATAGATAATATATTTAATATAATAGGAGATATTGATAAGCTTTATATTGATAATGATTATTTTTCTGAGATTGTAGCCAAGTCAATTAATATATCTCCTTTTATAACTGATATTGACATACATAAATTTAATTTTTTAGAGGGAGTATCTTTTAAATCAAGATTAACAGATTTTTTAGATTATGTGAAAGAGTATAGAGAAAAAGATTATATGATTATTCTCTCTACAGGACATTATGATCAGGCAAATAGATTTTATGAAATAATGAAGGATTTATCTCCTATAATTATACTTCCAGAATCAGAAAAAGATTCTAAAAATGATTCTATAGAAAAAGATGATTCAGAAAAAGAAAATATAAAAGATAAAGAAGAAAATGAAAATATAGATAATGATGATTCAAAAGAAATTATTTTAGAAGATATTAATAAAAAAGAAGAAAATATAAAAAAAGACTATTCAAATAATGAAAATAATTTTTATATAATAACAACACAAGCTTCTTCAGGTTTTATAAAAGATAATATCAAAACTATCTTTCTAGCCGATTGGGAAGTATTTGGCAGAAAAAGGAAGAAGGTTCGTAAAATACCTAAAGTTAATAAGAACTTAATAGAAACATTTGTAGATTTGAATATTGGAGATTATGCTGTTCATGTTAATTATGGTATAGGAAAATATTTAGGCCTTACAAGAAAAATGTCCAATGGAAAAGAAAAAGATTATATAACATTGGAGTATGCTAAGGGAGATAAGCTTTATATACCTGTAGAGCAGATGAATTTCGTACAGAAATATATATCAGGACATGGCGAAGCTCCTAAATTAACACAATTAGGCGGAAGTGCTTGGGATAAAATAAAGAGTAAAGCGAGAGAAGATGCATTAGCTACTGCCAGAGAATTGATAAAACTTTATGCTATAAGATCCAATATAAGAGGAAATGTTTATGGAGCTGATACTCAGTGGCAGGATGATTTTGAGGCTTCATTTCGCTATGAGGAAACGGTTGATCAGTTAAGGGCTATCAATGATATAAAAGAAGATATGGAAAGCGGAAAGATGATGGATAGGCTTATATGCGGAGATGTTGGATTTGGAAAAACAGAGGTGGCATTTAGAGCTATATTTAAAGCTATAATGGCAGGAAAGCAATGTGCTATGCTTTGTCCTACAACTATATTATCTCAGCAGCATTATAATAATGCTAAAAAAAGATTCGAAGATTTTCCTATTAGAATAGAGGTTTTAAATAGATTTGTAACAAGCAAGCAGGCTAAGAGAAATAAGGAATTATTAAAAGAAGGCTCATGTGATTTGATAGTTGGTACCCATATGCTTTTATCAAATGATATAGAGTTTAAAAATTTAGGGCTTATAGTTATAGATGAAGAGCAAAGATTCGGAGTTAAGCATAAAGAGGCTTTGAAAAGATTAAGATTAGAAACTGATGTACTTACACTTTCAGCTACTCCTATACCTAGAACATTGAATATGGCTTTAACAGGAATTAGAGATATAAGTATAATTGAAACTCCTCCATTAAATAGAATACCTGTAAAAACTTTTGTTACAGAGTTCAGCGAAGATGCAGTTGTCAATGCTATAGAGAGAGAATTAAAAAGAGACGGACAGGTTTTTTATCTCTATAATAGAATAGATACAATAGAATCATTTGCCCTTATGATAAAAAAGCTTTGCCCAAAGGCTAGAATATGCGTTGCACATGGAAGAATGACAGGACATCAATTAGAAAAAATAATGGGTGATTTTATTAATCATAAATATGATATATTAGTTTCAACTACTATAATAGAAAATGGAATAGATATACCTAATGCCAATACTATATTAATAGATAATGCAAATAAATTGGGTTTATCAGAACTTTATCAATTAAGGGGTAGGGTAGGAAGAAGCGATAGAGAAGCCTATGCCTACATGTTCTATCCTAGCGATTTGGCTCTTACAGAAGTGGCATATAAAAGACTTGAAGCTATATCAGAGCATACGGATTTAGGTGCTGGATTTAAAATAGCTATGCGTGATTTGGAAATTAGAGGTGCTGGTAATATATTAGGTAAAGAGCAGTCTGGAATGATATATCAGGTTGGTTATGAATTATATACTCAAATGCTTGAAGAAGCTACTAATGAATATAAAGGAGAAATAAAAGAAGTAACATTCGATACTGTTATAGATTTAAAGCATAATTTATTTATTCCTGATTCCTATATAGAAGATTCAAAAGAAAAGATATCAGCTTATAAACTTATAATGCGTTCTCAAAGTGATGAAGATATAGATTATATTAAAGATTTTATGATAGATAAATACGGCAAAATTCCAAAAGAATTGGAAGATATTTTTGATATAGCCAGACTTAAAGTTATATTAAAAAGAGTAAGAGTATTATCAGTTATAGAAGGTCAGTATAATATATATGTTAAGCTTGATAAATATTCTAAAATAGATACGGCTAAACTTATAAATTTAATAAATACTTCAAATTCAGGCGTTTATTTCGATAAAGATAATCTTAATCAATTGATAGTACCTGTGATTCATGAAAAAGAAAATGATTTAGATTGGAAGATTGAAAAAATTAAAAATACCATATTGGAAATAGAGGGTGAAAATTCTTTAGATTTAAAAAATAATAATGAAGAAGTAAAAGATAATCAAATGAGCATTACTGAAGCAAATTTAAAAAATAATAAAAATACTAAAAGAAGAACATTCTCAAAAAAGGCTCCGAAATTAATAAAAGTAAATAAAAAATAATATAATATTCCATTTATTTATTGCTATATTAAGTATAATAATATGATACAAATTATACTTAATATAGTTTTTTTTATGATTTTTTGATTGAAAATGATAATTTTTGATTGATTTTGATTGATTTATATTTTTTTTTTGATATAATTATTAATATAAAGATTAAAAAGGAATAGTAAATGCTTAAAGTAAGCAGATATGAATTAATTTTTGATGTTATAAAAGAAAAGAGAAATATCAAAATAGAAGAATTAATAGAAAGACTAAATGTATCAGAAGCTACAATAAGAAGGGATTTAACTTTTTTAGAACATGCAGGAAAAATAAGAAGAGTTCATGGCGGTGCTGTATTAATCGATACTCAGGAAGAGAGCTTATTATATAAAAGAGAAATATATTCAGAAGAAAAAGAAAATATAGGAAAATTTGCTGCTTCATTAGTTGAAAGAGGTAATACTATATACTTGGATGCAGGCACTACTGTATTTTCTATGATTAAATATTTAGCAGGTATAGAAGATATAAAAGTAGTTACTAATGGACTTAGCCATATAGAAGAGCTTTATAATAAAAAGATAGAAACCTATTTAATAGGCGGAAAAATGAAAATGCTTACAGGTGCTTTGGTAGGAGCTAGTGCTGTTTTATCAATAAAGAATTTTAATTTTGATTTAGCATTTATGGGAGCTAATGGAATAGATATTAACGGATATTCTACTCCTGATAGTGAAGAGGCTTTAATAAAAAATGAGGCTTCTTCAAAAGCAGATAAAACTTATTTTTTATGCGATGAATCAAAATTCTCAAAGAAAAGTTTGATTAATTTTTATAATTTGGAAGATTCTTATTTGATAACAAATGCAAAGGAAATAGATGATAATATAAAAAATAAATTAAAAGGATTATACATTGTCAATTAATAAAAAGTGAGGGATTATTTATGATATATACTTTAACATTAAATCCAGCTGTAGATTATTATATAGACATGAATCACTTTGAAGAAGGAGATTTAAATAAAGTGAACAATGCCTATACATTGGCTGGAGGAAAGGGAATAAATGTTTCTAAGGTTTTAAAAAATTTTAATATTGATTCTATTGCTTTAGGTTTTTGCGGAGGCTTTACAGGAGATTATATAAAAAAGGATCTTAAAGAATACGGCATAAAAGAAAATTTTATTTATTTAAAAGAAAATACAAGAATCAATATAAAATTAAAAACTGATAAAACAGAAAGTGAAATAGCAGGAAAATCTCCTAATATTTCAAAAGATAATGTTTATGAGCTTATTAATTTTATAAAAGATAATATAAAAGAAAATGACATACTAGTATTATCTGGAAGCGTTCCTAATTCTATTGAAAGTTCTATATACAAAGATGTTATATCAAATGCAAATAAAAATATAAAAGTAATATTAGATGCTAGAGATGAGGCATTTAAAATAGGATTAAAAGAAAAAGTATTTCTTACAAAACCAAATAAAAAAGAGCTAGGCGAATATTTCAATAAAAAAATAGAATCGACAGAAGATATAATAAAATATGCAAGGGAATTAATAAAAGAAGGAAGCGAAAATGTAATAGTATCTTTAGGCAAAGATGGTTCTATACTTGTAACAAAAGATGAAGCATATATAGGAAATACTCCTGATGGTAAATTGATAAGTTCTGTTGGAGCTGGGGATTCTATGGTGGCAGGTATAGTTTATGGCATAAGCAATAATTTAAATATAATTGATTCTTATAAATATGCTATAGCAAGCGGAAGTTCTACAGCATGTTCTGAAGGATTGACTACATTTGAAAATATGAAGAAATTTTTAGAAAAAGTTGAAATAAAAAAAATTAATTAAAGTTTATATAAATGGAGGCTAAAAATGCTAAAAGATGTTATAACTTTAGATTGTATTGATATAGATTTAAAGGGAACAACAAAATTAGAGATTATAGATGAAATGGTAGATATTCTCTATAATAACGGCAAATTAAATGACAGAGAAGAGTATAAAAAAGAAATATTAAAGAGAGAAGCTCAGAGCTCAACAGGTATGGAAGAAGGAATAGCAATACCTCATGGTAAAACTGATGCTGTGAAGATTCCTACAGTTGCAATAGGTATTTCTAAAAAAGGTGTTGATTATGAATCATTAGACGGAGAGCCTTCTCATTTATTTTTTATGATAGCAGCCCCAACAAATTCCAATGATTCTCATATCGAATTATTATCAAAAATAACTACACTCCTTCTTGAAGATGATATAAGAGAGGCACTTCTTAATGTTAAAAGCAAAGAAGAAGTATTAGATATATTAATGAAAAATGCTGAAAAAGATAATGAAAACTCATCATTAAATGAGGAAAATAGCAGTAATAGCGATTCTTATCAGGTATTAGCAGTAACAGCATGCCCTACAGGAATAGCACATACTTATATGGCTGCTGATGCTTTGCTTAAAAAAGGTAAAGAACTTGGCATTACTATAAAAGTAGAAACTAATGGTTCAAGCGGTGTAAAAAATGAACTTACAAAAGATGAAATAAAAAATGCAAAAGGAATAATAGTTGCTGCTGATAAAAATGTTGCTATGGAAAGATTTGCAGGAAAGAATGTTGATATAGTTGGAGTAAAAGAAGCTATAAAAAATCCAGAGCAATTAATAAAAAATGCAATAAATCAAACAGCTCCTATATATCATAGCAATGATGATGAAAGTCAGGCTTCAAATAAATTTGCTAAGAAGCCAAAAACAGGAGTATATAAGCATTTGATGTCTGGTGTATCAAATATGCTTCCATTTGTTGTAGGGGGCGGTATATTAATAGCATTTTCATTTATGTTTGGTATTAATGCAAGCAATCCAAATGACCCTTCATATAATGCTTTTGCTAAGCTTTTAAATGATATAGGAGGAGGAAATGCTTTCTTCCTAATGGTTCCTGTAATGTCAGCATTTATTGGTATGAGTATTGCTGACAGACCTGGTTTTGCACCTGCTATGGTTGGAGGATTAATATCATTAAATAGCGGCGGCGGATTTTTAGGCGGTTTGATAGGAGGATTTTTAGGAGGATATATAACTCTTTTATTAAAAAAAGTATTTAATAAATTACCTGAAAGTTTGGACGGAATTAAGCCTGTTTTATTATATCCTTTATTTGGCATATTTTTTACTGGTGCTATAATGTATTTATTTATTGTTGATCCAATAGCTGCAATTAATTCTGGGCTTTCTAATTTCTTAAAAAATTTAGGAACAGGAAATTTAATATTATTAGGTGCTTTGCTTGGTGCTATGATGTCTACTGATATGGGAGGACCTATAAACAAGGCTGCTTTCACTTTCGGTATAGCTATGATAGCTTCAGGTCAATATGCTCCTCATGCTGCTGTTATGGCTGGAGGAATGGTTCCGCCTTTGGGTATAGCATTAGCTACTACAATATTTAAAAATAAATTTACTGCTGATGAAAAAGATGCTGGAAAAACATGCTATGTTATGGGACTTTCATTTATTACTGAAGGAGCAATACCATTTGCGGCATCAGATCCTATAAGAGTAATTCCTTCTTGTATAATAGGTGCTGCTATTTCTGGTGCTTTGACTATGGCTTTTCATATAGAATTAAGAGCTCCTCATGGAGGAATATTTGTACTTCCTATAGTAAATAATCCTGTTATGTATTTACTTGCTATAGTTGTGGGTTCTGTTATTACTGCTTTTATATTAGGATTTATTAAGAAGCCTGTACAAAATTAATTCATATATCTTATAAAAATAGGCTGGATATTTATTATCCAGCCTTATTATTAACTATTTCTAAATTAAACTATTCTAAATAACAGTGATGGAATCTATGGAATCCTAATGAATCATAATAAACATCTTTTAATTTAGGAGATACAAGCAAAGGTTCTGTATAATAATAAATTGGTATTATAGCTTCTTCTTTCATAAGCATTTCCTCTGCTTTATGCATAGTTTCCATTCTGAACTTTTGATCTCCTGAAAGCATAACCTGATTAATCATATCATCATAAGCTTTATTACTGTAAACGCTATAATTATTTGGAGAATAGCTTATACATAAAGTCATAAAATTCACAGGATCATCAAAGTCTCCATTCCATCCGCCTCTTGCCATAGTGATATTTCTATCATATCTTGTCTGCAAGAATACAGCCCATTCTTCCTGAGTTAAAGTTACATCTATTCCAAGATTTTCTTTCCACATCTGCTGAACAGCTTCAAATATTTTTACATGTATTCCAGGATCAGCTTTAAACTCCATAACAGGGAAACCTTCTCCATTAGGATATCCAGCCTCAGCCATAAGTCTTTTAGCTTCTTCAATATTTTTACTATATCCTTCTTTACTTATATCTATATATTCTCCAGCATTCTCTCTGAAATCGCCTTCATAATCAGATATACCATAAGGAACTAATGCACCCGCAGGTTTTTCTCCTCCCATAGTTACTTGTTCTACTATATAGTTTCTGTCAATAGCAAGAGATAATGCTCTTCTTACTCTTACATCTTTTAATATTTCATTAGTTAAATTCAAACAGTAATAGTATGATGATATTCTAGGTTTTATTACTATAAGTCCTTCTTTTTCTAATGTTTTTATATCTTGTCTAGGGAAAGATCTAGCAAAATGTAATGATCCTGCTTTTACTCCAGCTACAGAAGCAGTTTCATTTTCCATAAGAACAAATGTAATCTTATCAGGTACTATTGTATCTATATTCCAATAATTAGTATTTTTTACCATTACAAGGCTTTGATCTCTGTTTCTTTCAGTAAGTTTGAAAGCTCCATTTCCTATATATGTATCAGCATTTAAAGTCCATTTATCACCGTACTGATCTATAATATCTTTTCTAAGCGGGTAGAAAGTAGGGAAGCTTAAAAGTTCTAAAAAGTATGCTGTAGGAGCTTCTAACTGAACTTCCAAAGTATAATCATCTATAGCCTTTACACCTAAATTTTCTTTAGGCATATCTCCGGCAGTTATTGCTTTAGCATTTTTTACAGGCTCATGCTGATATCCGTATTGACTTCCAGTAGCAGGATCAACAACTCTCTGCCAAGAATATACAAAATCATTAGCAGTAACAGGCTGTCCGTCTGTCCATTTAGCATTTGTTCTAAGCTTAAAAGTATATGTAAGTCCATCTTCGCTTATTTCCCAGCTTTCAGCTACTGCAGGAGCTAATTTACCATTCATATCCTTTTCTACTAATCCTTCAAATGCATGAGTTAGATAAAATACTGCATCTGAAGTAACATTTATGCTAGGATCTATAGTATTTGGTTCAGGACCTGTATTAATAAATATAGATATTCCATCTTCTGATGATTTTTTATTTGAACATGATGCTATAAATATAGCAATTGCAAATAAAATAAATATTTTTTTTATCATTTTTGACTCCTAATTTAATTATTTTATTATTAAAATTAATCTTCTAAATAAGCTTTAAAGAAATTATGCTGTCCCATAGAATCATATTGTACGCCTTTTAATTTCGGATATATCAATATAGGTTCGCTTGAAAAATATATTGGTATTATAACCATATCAGATATTAATAATTCTTCAGCTTTATGCATAGTCATCATTCTATGAGATGAATCTGTAATTAGAGTTGCAGTTTTTATTAAATCGTCATATCTATTATTGCTGTAAACTCCATTATTATTTGCAGATGAGCTTAAGAATATTGATAAGAAATTTATAGGATCATCAAAATCTCCATTCCATCCTCCGCTTGCAATTTCAAAATTTTTAGCGAATCTTTGATTATACAAATCAATAGGTTCTAATTCTTCTAATACAACATCTATTCCTAAATTCTCTTTCCACATTTTTTGAATAGCTTCAAATATATTTTTATGAATCCCATAAGTTGTTTTAAAAGTTAAAACAGGAAAACTATTTCCATTCGGATACCCAGCAAGCATCATAAGTTTCTTAGCCTCTTTTATATTATCTTTATAACTTCCTCCGCTTACATCTATATAGTCCCCTCCATTTTCTCTGAAATCTCCAAAGAAGCCTTGTATACCATATGGTACTAAAGCGGCAGCTGGTCTTTCTCCGCATTTAGTAATATTTTCAACTATATAATTTCTGTCTATTGCTAAAGACAATGCCTTTCTAACATTTACATCTGATAATGCTTTATTTGTTGTATTTAAAAAATAGAAATATGTTGATATTCTTGGTACATTATGTATATATCCAGAATTTTTAAGTGCTTTTATATCTTCTAATGGGAAATTTCTAGAGAAATGCAGTATTCCTTTTTTTACAGCATTTAAAGAATATTGTGCATTATTTTCCAATATAAATTCTAATCTGCTTGGTATTATCTCTGTATTATTCCAATAGTATTGGTTTTTTTCCATAATAATAAATTCATTAACTTTTCTATCAACTACCTTAAAAGGTCCGTTTCCAATGAATGTATTAGGATTTTCTGTCCAATTTGTTCCATTTAATTTTATTATATCTTCTCTTAAAGGATAAAAAGTAGGGTATGATAAAATCTCTAAGAAATATGTTAAAGGTACATCTAAAATAATTTCCAAAGTATAATCATCTATAGCTTCTACTGCCAAATATTTTGTTTCCATTTCTCCATTATAAATTTCTTTGGAATTTTTTATTACACTGTATTGATATGCAAATTTACTTTTAGTATTAGTATCAAATAATCTTCTAAAAGAATAAACAAAATCTTTAGCTAAAACAGGTGTTCCGTCAGACCAATAAGCATTATTTCTAAGATTAAATGTATATACAAGTCCATCGCTGCTTATAGTCCAGCTTTTAGCTACACCAGGTATTATTTGACCGTCTTTTCCTCTGTTTACTAATCCTTCAAATAAATGATTCAAATATATTAATGTATCTGAAGTAACATTAAAGCTAGGATCCATTGAATGAGGCTCATCACCGATATTTATCTGCAATGAATAATATTTATTTTGATTATGATGCATTTTATTTTCTATATTTGAACAGGATATTATTAACATTAATATTATTATTAGTGGTGCAGAATACTTTTTGATCATTTGATTATCCGTAAATGATATTTTTATTATATTTTTAGTATATAGTTTATAATATTTAATGTCAAATAATATTTTTTATTGTTTTATTCTCTAAGTTTGAAATAACCTATTATTTTTTTAAGCTCATTAGATTCTTCTAAAAGTGATTTAGATGTTTCAGTAGCCTGGTTTATAAATTGATAATTTTGATGAGAAGTTTCTTTTACTTTATTATCTTTTTTGTCACTATTATCATTATTTATTTTATCTACAAATTTTGATATATCATTTGAGCTTTCTGATACATTATCAATTTTTCCTTTTACAGAATTAACTAAATTATTTAAGTATTCAACTGTATTATTTATACCTCTGCTTATATCTCCAATTTCATCATTTAATTTTAAATAATCTTCAGAAACGCTCCAAGATATATCCCCTTCTTTAATTTTGGAAATATTATTATTTAATACATTCATTGCAGATACTACTTTTTTATTTATAATATAAGGTACAATAATTACTATTAATACAATTATAGTTAGTATTATAACCCACATCATTACTATAATTTTATAATTACTTAAAAATTCTGCTTTTGCTGATACAGCCAATTCTATTCCCCAATAAACATCATCATACATATGTATTGGTTTGAAAAGATGAAAATATTTACTTGAACTTTTTTTATTATAAGATTCTTTAAATATAGTATTATTAGAATATATAGTATCTAATAAATTGCTGCTGTCATATATATCAGATAGATTAGTAATATTTTCTCCTATAAGATATTTGTCTGTAGTACAATAAATAATATTTCCATTATTATTAAATAGAGAAATTGTAAATCCATTAGTATCTTCATAAAATATAATATTATCTAAAGATAAGTTTAGAGAAGATATTCCAACCATTTTATCATCTTTGGAAAATATTGGTATTGAATATGTATACATAGGCATATATTTACCTTGTACAGGGTAATATTTTAAAGATGTAATATAAGGTTTTTTACTTTTTGCAGTAGTATATAAGTAATCATACTGCAAATCTGATTTTTCCATGCTAATTCTATGTATATTATTTTCTTTATCTTTAATTAAAGATATGCCGAATATACCTCCAATATTTTGATAAAGAGGATCATTAAGATACATATTATCATTATCAATAGCATTAGTAAAAAATATTAGAGATACAGACGCTGCATTAGTACTCATTTCATTTGCAAATCTTTTCATTAAATCTTCATAAACTTCTCTTTTCCTAACATTATAATTATATAAATTTTCTACAGAATATTTTATATTATTTAAATAATTCAATTCAACATTAATTATACTCTCTATTTCATATACTTCCTTGTCAGACATTTGAGATATTGCAAATAATGACATTTGTTTTGTTATACTATATGTGTAAATTGTATTTATAATACCAAATATTAATATTATTGTTATGATAGGTATCATAATGGATAAACTTATTTTTATATTTAAGCTTACTTTATCGTTCATAAATATCCTTTTTCTTAATTATCTTAATTTAAAATATTCTATTGTATTTAATAGTTCATTTGCTTCATTAAGCAAAGATTGTGAAGCTGAAGCTGCTTCCTCCACCAAAGAGGCATTCTTTTGTACAGAAGAATCCATATTATTTATAGCGCTATTAACTTGTTCTATTCCTTTTTCTTGTTCCTGAGCTGCTATATTTATTCTATCCATTATATTTGATGCATTATCCATTTTCACAAATATATCACTGAATATTTCTTTAGATTCTTTTACGCTTTCAGAAGCTAAATTAGTTTTTTCATTACTATCAATTATTAATGAAGTTATACTTTTAACAGATTCCTGAGTATTTTGTGCCAAATTTCTAACTTCGCTTGCTACAACAGCAAAACCTCTTCCTTGCTCTCCAGCTCTTGCCGCCTCTACTGAAGCATTCAAAGCAAGTATATTAGTTTGAAAAGCAATATTTTCTATTAATTTTGTGATGTCCATTATTTTAGTACTTGCTTCATGTACATCATTCATTTTATTTACACTTTCTTCTACTATGTTTCCAGCTTTATTTAAAGATTCTTTAGCTTCAGATACCATAGAAGTACTTTGTGCTACTCCTTCAGCTGATTCTTTAATAGCACTAGACATTTGATTCATTGAAGCTGCAGTTTCTTCCAAGCTAGATGCCTGAGATTCTGTTCTGTATGATAAATCATTATTGCCTGCTAAGACTTGATTAGCTGCTGTAGAAACTTGTTCTGCTGAATTTTTTACTACGGTTACAACTTTATTTAAACTGCTTAATGTATTTTCTAATCCGTTTGCTATATCTCCCCATTCATCATTCATACTTAAGAATTTTTTAGAAATCTTAAAAGATATATCGCCTTTAGATATTTTAGATATATCTCTTGCTACATAACCTATTATGGTTGTTACATTTCTTTTTATTATATAAGGTATCATAATGGCACTTATGATTATAATTAATAAAGATATTATAATCATAATATTTCTAATCATATTACTGTCTTTGAATATAGATGAATTAGCTACCATTAATTCAAGTATCCAATATTGTCCTTTTGCAATTTCTACAGAAATAAATAAATATGTAGCTTTTTCTTTATAGTAATCAGTATAATCAGAAAAATATGTTATATTTCCTTTAGATGTATTTTCAAATACTTGATGCTCTTTATATTTAGGATATACATCATAAATATTTTTAGCCAAATTATCAGTTTCTTCTGCATCATATAATAAACCTCCGTTATTATCATATAGAAGCCCTTCCGAATTTTCAAAAGGTTTTATATTTTTCATAGTTTCATTTAATGTTTCAACTTTTACATCTGCTGTTATAACACCTATAGGCTTATTTTCATACATTATTGGAATAGCCCAAGTATACATCTTTATTATATTATTATTACCTATATCAAAATCATATACTCCTGTTAAATATTCTATGGACCTTCTAATAGGTTCTTTATAATAATCACTATTTAAATCTTCCATGCCAAGATTTCTTGAAACTACTTTATTATCAGCTGTTCTTGCTACATAATATGTTTGCTGACCTTTAGTTAAAGGGTAATCATTACTATAATTGGCATCATTTCCTAATATATTTGGCTCAAATGCAAGCATTATTCCAGCAACTGTCTCAGGTAATACATCAAAGAAAGTATCAACCAATCTTTCATATACTGCTCTGTTAGTTATTCCTGAATTATACATGTTTTCCATTGTATATTTAATAGATTTTATGCTGTAGAAATCTTCTTTTACTATAGCTTTTAATTTACTTCCTTCTCCTTTTGCCGTTTCTTCAAGAATTTTATACGATAATTTACTGCTGGCATTTTGAACATATATAATATTTACTATATTTGATATAGCAATCATAATTAATAAAGGAATTAATATTACTAAACTTATTTTTATTTGTAAACTTATCTTTTTGAACATAGTAAACCCTAGTTATTTTTTGCAAAATTATATAACTTATTTTTATTATTTCAATATTATTTACACTTTACTTGATAAAATGACTATTTTTTTAATTTAAAATACTCTATAGATTTTACTAATTCATTTGCTTCATTAAGTAATGATTCAGAAGCAGCAGTAGCTTCTTCTACTAAAGAGGCATTCTTTTGCACAGCAGCATCCATATTATTAATAGCGGTATTAACTTGATCTATTCCTTTTTGCTGTTCCTGAGCTGCTATATTTATTCTTTCCATTATATTTGATGCATTGTCCATTTTTGCAAATATATCATCAAATATTTCTTTTGATTCTTTTACACTCTGAGCTGCTAAATGTATTTTATCTGTACTATCTGTTATTAAAGAAGTAATATTTTTAACAGATTCCTGAGTATTCTGAGCCAAATTTCTAACCTCGCTTGCTACAACAGCAAATCCCCTTCCTTGTTCTCCAGCCCTTGCAGCCTCTACTGAAGCATTTAAAGCAAGTATATTAGTTTGAAAAGCAATATTTTCTATAAGCTTTGTTATATCCATTATTTTTGTGCTAGATTCATAAACATCATTCATCTTATTTACGCTGTCTTCTACTATAGTTCCAGCCTTATTCAAAGATTCCTTAGCTTCAGATACCATAGAAGTACTTTGTGCTACTCCTTCAGCTGATTCCTTTATTGCACTAGCCATTTCATTCATAGAAGCTGCTGTCTCCTCCAAGCTAGATGCCTGATCTTCTGTTCTTTGAGATAAATCATTATTTCCAATTAAAACCTGATTGGCGGCTGTAGAAACTTGTTCGGCAGAATGCTTAACTGTAGATACAACTTTATTTAAATTATCCAATGTCAATTCAAATCCTCTAGCTATATTTCCCCATTCATAATTCATACTTAAAAATTTATTTGATATTCTAGCAGATATATCTCCTCTTGCCATTTTATTAATATCTTTAGAAATATATCCTATTATAGTGGTTACTTTATTTCTTATGATAAATGGTGCTATAACAGATATCATAATAATCATTATTATAGATATAATTGACATTATTTTTATAATTACATAAATATCTTTAAATATAACTTTATTAGGAACTACTATTTCTAAACCCCAATATTTCCCTTTTGTCATTTCAAGAGGTGTAAAGAAATATGTTACATTTTGTTTCATACCTAATCCATAAGTTTCAAAGATAGATATTCTGTTATTATTGATATTTTCTAATACATTATATTCTTTATAATTAGGATAGGCATCGTATATATGTCTAAATACATTTTCAGCGCTGAGACTATTATATAAAGCTATTCCCTTATCATCAAAGAAAGCCACTTCTGTACCTTCAAATGGTTTTATTGTATCTAAAATAGGGTAAATTGATTTTATATCTATATCTATTCCTATAACGCCTATAACTTTATTACTGCTTATTATTGGTATTCCCCAGCTGAAAACTATTAATTTTTCATTATCTATATTTGATTCATATATTTCTGTTATATAATTTTCTCCTGTTTGAATAGGTCTTGTGTACTGAGGATTTTGAAATTCATTTGCAGGAAGCATTTTAGGTCCATTTCTAGATACAAAATAATTAAATTTTCCATTATACAATCTATACTCTTCTGAATTAACATAATCAGAATCATTCCCCATTGTATTAGTTTCAAAAACTATAAATATGCTTTTTACATTGTCAGGAAGACCTGAAAAGAAATTATTTATATTGTCTTTATAAATATTTCTATCTCTGATTCCATTTTTATATATACTTTCTAAGTTTATTTTAAACCCTATTAAATAATTCAATTCTTCATAAAAATTAATCTTTAAATGATTAACTTCTCCGTTAGATGTTTCTTCCAAAATTCTATAAGAAAGATTTTTTCCAATTTTGTACATATATAGAGTAGTTAAAATACTGGATATTATTATCATTATTAATACAGGAATCAATATAACAAGCGTAATTTGAAACTGCAATCCTATTTTCTTTAACATAAATAACCCCCGATGGTTAATATACAACCTTTACTTTTAATTATAGTATAATAAATATTTTCTTTATTTTCAATAAAATGTTATATAAGTATAACATTTTATTGAAATTTAATTATTGAAATTTATGATAATTTATTTTTAAAAAAAAATAAATAAATTATAAAACTATATTATATTGTATAGTTATGGCAACATTAATTCATATTTAATTTCATTAATTTCTTAAAATATATTGTGAATAATGTTACAGTAGTGCATACAGCAAGAAAATCGGCTATAGGTTCAGCCAATAATACAGCCATTACTTTATTTTCAAGAAATAAAGGCAATATGAATATAAGGGGGATTAATAATATAACTTTTCTTAATATAGCTAAAAATGCTGATATTTTTGCATTTCCAAGTGCTACAAAAGTTTGCTGACATGCCGTTTGTGCTCCGAATATTAAAGAACTAGCCATATATATTCTTAAGGCCCAAATAGCATAATTTATTAATTCTTCATTACTTGTAAATATTCTTACAAATAAATACGGAAAGAACTCTGATATAATCCACATTAATGATGAAAATGATAAGCAGCTTATTAAAAGTATCTTAAAAGTAGATTTTACTCTATTTAAATTATTTGCTCCATAATTATAGCTTATTATTGGCTGAGCACCTTGAGTAAGTCCCATTATAGGAAGAAAAGAAAACTGCATAATACTGCTTAATATTGTCATAGCACCAACTGCTAAATCTCCACCGTATTTCAAAAGAGAAGTATTAAAAGATACAAATAAAATGCTTTCTGTAAACTGCATTATAAAAGGAGAAAAACCTAATGCTAAACATGGAAGTATTATATTAGGAGATATTTTTAAATATTTCAATTTTAATTTCAATATAGTTCTTTTGGAGGTCATAAATGATAGTATCCATATGCATGATATTGCCTGTGATATAATAGTGGCAAGTGCCGCACCTCTTACATCCATATCAAATACAAATATAAATATAGGGTCTAGTATTATATTCGTAACAGCACCTATTAAAACTGTAAGCATACTTGTTTTTGCTTTTCCCTGAGCCGTTATAAATGCATTTAGTCCCAAAGCTAGCTGAACAAATATAGTTCCGATTGAATATATTCTTAAATATCTTAATGCATATATAATTGTATTTTCGCTTGCTCCAAACACCATAAGAAGCGGTTTTGAGAATAATAATAATGTTATGGTTAAAACTATTGAAATAATAATTAATGTCATAGCACAATTGCCGACTATTTCTTCTGCCTTATTATAATCCTGCTTTCCCATCATAATAGAAGCACGAGGAGAGCCTCCCATACTAACAAGATATGCAAATGCAGATACTGCCATTATAACGGGCATTGTTACACCTACACCTGTTAATGCCATAGCTCCTATATTAGGGATATGTCCTATATACATTCTATCTACAACATTATAAAGTACATTTATTATTTGTGCTGCTATTGCAGGAAGCGCCAATTGAAAAAGTAATTTTCCTACAGGCTTATTACAAGTTCATTTGATTTAGAATCATTATTTAATACGGCTTCATTACTCATAATTATTCCATTAATAGTTTTTTAATACGATTATTTTTTATATGATAAACCTATTTATATTTTAGTCAAATTTTAAATTATTGACTTTAAAAGCTAATATTATATCATTAGTTTTATGAGGTATAAAGATGAAAAAAATATATTTATTATTTTTTGTTATATTTTTTATTTTGCCATGTTCCTGCAAAAAAAGTAATGAAAAATCAGCTTTTACAATAGTTCATATGAATGATACGCATTCAAAGGATAAAGAACTTATTACTGTATCAAAAGAAGATGGAACTACAAATAGATATGGCGGGGCTGCTAGAAGAAAAACTTTTATTGATAATGTAAAAAGAGAAAATGAAAATGTTATAGTTATGCATGCTGGAGATACTGTTACGGGGAGTGTATTTTCTATTGTTTATAAGGGAATGGATGAAGTTGAGCTTATGAATGATATTGGAGTTAATGTTGCTGCTCTTGGAAATCATGAATTTGATTTTGGAATAGAACAATTAAATAATATGATAAGCAATAGAAATTTTCCTACAATAGCATGCAATGTTAAAGTAAAATCTACAGATAAAAATTATGTGCTTCCTTATATAATAACAAATATTAACGGTATACATGTTGCTGTAATAGGAGTTTTGCAAAGTGAGAAAATGAATATTCTACAGGGGCTTGATCATATTTATATAGAAGATGAAATAGATTCTTTAAAAAATCTTTTAGATGAAATTCCTTTAAATACAACTAATGATGTAACAATTTTATTAAGTCATGCAGGATTTGATATCGATAAAAAAATAGCATCAGAAATACCAAATGTATTTAATATTATAATAGGGGGGCATACTCATACATTATTAAGAAGCCCTGTTATTATAGGAAATACAACTATAGTTCAAGCTGGACAGTATGGAGAGTATATAGGTACTATTGATGTGATATTTAGAAATGGAAAATATGCTTATCCTGATTATAAACTTATAAGATTAGATGAGAGTATAAAAGAGGATGAAATTATATTAGCAAAAATTGAAGAAATGCAAAGGAAAGTTGATGAAGAATTTAATGTAGAAATAGCATCTTTGCCTTATACTTTGACTGATAAAGATGATAAGAAATAAATCTACTGCTTTAGGAAATTTTGTTTCTGATATAGTTTCTTCATCTCAAGATGGTATTGATATAGCATTAATTAATTCTGGTTCTTTAAGAGGAGAACTTCCAGGCGGAAAGGTAACATTAGCAAATATGTATGAGTTTTTCCCATTCGATAATTTGATAATACTCACAACTTTAAATGGAAGACAGTTAAAAACTATATTGCAATTATCCGTTTCAAAAGCAGGAGAGGGGGCATTTTTACAGGTTTCAAAGGATTGTATTATTAATGTTGATAGCAATGGAAAATTATTAGAATCATATATAAATGGAAAAGCTATAAATGACAATGATAAATATGTTGTTGCTGTTGCTGATTATATATTTAACGGAGGAGAAAAATATATTGATTCCAGCGGAAAACCTTTATTTCAGTATGGAGACAATATTATACATACAGGGCTTGATATAAGAGATTTGATAATAAATAAATTAAAAGAATATCAAAATGTGCCTGAAAGTGTTATAGATAATACTGAACGTATAATATTTAATTAATTTTGTATATAAATGAAAAGGGGCTGTAATAAACAGTCCCTTTATTTTTAGCATTATTTTTTATTAATCTATTTCTCTAATAACCTTAAAGAAATTATCTATAGTACGCTGAGATATTAGTTTTTCCTCATAATAGTCTATTATATTATTTTTGAATAAAGCAGAAGCCAAAGCATCTTTATGGTTTTCATTTATTTTATAAGTTCCTTTATCATTATCATCAAATAAATCTTCTATTGTAATGAAATTAGGATTAATATCCTTAAGCTGAGTTATTTTTAAATTTGTTCCTTCTGCTAATTCTGTAAATTGATCAGCTGAAATATCGCTGTCAATTAATAGAATTGGCTTATTAGAAAGTTTGCATAAAGAATCTATTATATCATTTTTCTTTCTTTCATCATTAGGTCTTCCAATTCCATTGATAGGCATAAAAGCAATATTTATTTCTTTATTTTCTATATGCTCCATTAATAATTTGAAAGCTGTAAGATAATTATAATCAGTAATGCCTTCAACATATACAATTTTAGTATCTCTCATAACATCTATATGCTTTACTCCAAATGCATTTATAATTTTTTCTAATGTATCTACTTTTCCGTAAGTTGCAGAGAAGTCATTTTCTATTTTGACGCCTATACCATCTTGTTTAGGTTCTACTATTTTTAATTCATCTAAATGATTAATATCAGCAAAATAAGGAATTTGTGTAGATGTTATTATAGTAATGCCATTATCTTTTGCAAACTCTTTTAAAAATTTTCTTAATTCTTTTATTAAAGGTACTGATAAATGCTGTTCTGGTTCATCAATAATAATGATATCGCCTTTCTTTAATTCATTAGGATTTATTGTATTAAAAAATAAGCTGAAAAACCAATTAAAACCTTCAGATTCATTTTCTAAATTTGTAATGCCGTTTTTAGTTTCAAAATATATCTTTATAAAATATTCTTCTAATGATATTTTAAATTTGTATTCATTATTCGATTTATATAGTTCATTGAATTTTTTTGATATGGTTGAGTCAAAAATTTTATTTATCTCACTTTCTGTTTGTTTGGCAAAAGCAACATCAGATAATATATTAGTATAGTTTTTTATTAAATTATCATACATATCCATATTATCTGCAGCTTTAAATAATGAACGTAAAAAATGTGATTGATTTATAATATTATCAGATTTATCATGATAATGTTTGTAGCATACTATAGTAAGATCAGTATTTTTTATACTTTCTCTATGATCATATATATTTATGTTTATATTCTCAATTTCTGCTAGAATTTCTAAATTATTTTTATTAATCTGGTTTTCATCAAAATTAAACTCATAATATTCATTAGGCTTATTTTGTTTATAAAGTTTTTCATCAAGCAAACTTATTAATAATTTTAATTTATCTATATTCTCATTTTCTTTATATTTGTAAATTATTTCCATTATTTTTGATATAGTATAATTTAATATGTCTTCATAGGTATATTCTGTTTTTGATTTGTTATCATATTTATAATTATATTCATAAATAAAGTATATGCTGTTTTTATTTTCTGAATTAGCTTTATATATATGATCTATTATCTTTGATAAATAATCTTTACTTAAAATAATATCTTCATTAATTTTATTTTCTTTTAATTTCCATACAAGTATATACTTCTCTTCTTCATTAATTCCTTGTTTTTTTATATTAGCAGTTTCACATTTACCTTTGTATATAAGCCCATTATCTGTTTCAATAAATATTTCTAATTCAGGTATGCATCCTATAAAACCGTCTATTTTAGGATTATCACTTTTATCATCTATACCGCCTTTAAATGCTTTTTCTATTGCTGACAGTATATTACTTTTACCAGTACCGTTTGCTCCTATAATGCTTATTAATGCACCTTGTTCCACATCTCCATTAATATATAATCTGCCATACTTTACTTCATCTTCTTTGTCTGCTGAATTATCTTCTGTATATTTTTTTACTATTACAGGATTAATGTTTCTGAAGTTTTTTATTGTTAAATATCTTTTCATAAATTTTCTCCTTCCAAATTTTTATTATTCATACTATTTATAATAAAAATATTTTACGCATAAATAAACTATATTCTATCTATAACTGTAAAGAAATTATTTATTGTTTCTTCTTCAAGTTCTAATTCAAGAATATTATTTTTGAATATGCTGGCTTTTCTGCTATCTTTATTTTCTATCATAGATTTAAATTTTTCTTTGTCATTATCAGAGAATAAATTTTCTATAACAGTAAATGAATCATCTATATCTGATAGTTTTGTAATGTTTAATGATGTAGCTTTTGCTAAATTTTCAAATTCTTCTGCCATATTATCACCGTCAATTAATAATATAGGCTCTTTATCTATTTCGCATAAAATATCAATAATGTCTTGTTTGTATTTCGTATCCTGTTTTCTTCCAAGACCTCCCATAGGAATGAATACTATATTTATTGTTTTGCCTTCTTTATGTTCTTTTAAAAGTTTAAAAGCTGTAAGATAAGCATAATCAATTATTCCCTCTACAAATATAATTTTATGGTTTCTTGTTATATCTCTATGATTAACTCCGAAGCTATTTATTATTTCCTGAAGTTTATCTGGATTTTTCTTATATATTGCTGAGAAGTCATTTGCTATTTTTACTCCTTCTGCATTTTCTATAGGTTTTATTATTCTTACTTCATCTAAATAATTTACATTTATAAAGTAAGGATTTTGTGTAGACATTATTATATGAATTCCATTTTCTTTAGCAAATCTTTTTAAGAAGTCCCTTAATTCCTTTATTAAAGGCACAGATAAATGCAGTTCAGGCTCATCAATAATAATGATATCTCCTTTCTTTAATTCATTAGGGTTTATTGTATTAAAGAATAAACTGAAAAACCATTGAAAACCGTCTGATTCATGCTCAAGATTTGTAAGTCCATTTTTACTCTTAAAATATATTTTTATATGTTCGGTTTCCAATCTTATCTTAAATACATATTCATTATTTGACTTGTATAATTCATTAAATTTTTTGGATATAGTATCCTTTAATAAATTATTAATTTCATTTTCTTTTTGAGTCAAGTATGAAGTATCTGATGATATTTTATAATAATTATTAATAAGCTCATTATAAATGTCTTTATTTCCTGTAGATTTAAATAATGACTTTAAAAATGATGAGTCTTTTATATTGCTTTTATGTATATTAAGCTCATCAGATTTTATATAATTATGATTATGAATATAAACTCTGCTGTTTATAATATCATTAATCTTATTTTGATTAAGATTGTATTTTTGAATATCGTATTCAGTAAGTATTTGATGAGCATCAATATCCATTGTTTTTATATACTCATTTTCATCATATATTTTTTCTATATATTCAATTACTTCTTTTTTGGTATGGTTATTTTGTAAGTAATTATATATATTCTGTATATTTTTTTTATTATTATAAAAAGTTGATCTAAGTTCATAAAAATACAATTTTAACAGCATTGTTAGTATATGAATACTTGCATCGTTTTTTAAGTAATTGAATATAATCTTGAATTCTTGTTCATAGTATCCATATTCTAATCTTAAATATTTCAAACACCAAACTATAAATTCATCATCAAAATTTTTATTATCATCATATCTTGTTATTATATAATTTTTATTTAATTTATACTTGTTTCCGTTATCAAGTTCTAGCATTAATTCTAATTCAGGTAAGCAGTTAGTATATGCATCAATTCTTGGTTTATTATCATATTGATAATTATTTGAAGTAAAGAAATCATTTACAGCATCTAAAACATTGCTTTTTCCAATACCATTTTGCCCTATATTAATTATTAGATCTCCATTTCCAATAGAACCTAAATAGTATCTGCCGTATTTATCTTCATCATTAATGTTTCCATTATCCTTATTTATTATAACAGGATTAATATTTCTATAGTTCTTTATTATTAAGTATCTTTTCATAAATTTTCTCCTTCTAAATTTTTATTTGCTTTTATCTTTATTTGCTAATCTCATTCTAAAGCCTTGAGATTTATATAAACTCATAAGAGGCGATATAAACTCATAATCTTCATCAGATAAGTTATTATCAGCAGAAAGTTTTTTACACTTCATCAAATAGTCCAATATAGGATCAAAAAAATTATCCTCTGTAAGCATATATATAAAATCTTCTTTAGACTTATTTTCTGTTTTTAATAATGATTTTATTTTCATTCTTTTGTCCTCCTCGCTATTATTTGTATTGCTGTTTTCAATAATATTATTCATTATATAATAAATAACATTGCTGTTTCCTATGTTTTTACTGTTTTGTATATAGTCAAAGAGATTTAATATTTTTGTGTCTATTGTACTTCTATTTCCTTCTTCATACATATCTATGTACTTATATAAAGTAGGTCTTGATATTTTAAGATATTCTGCCAAATCAGATATTCTTAAATCTAAATCCCTTATTTTATCTCTTAATAATTTGTTTTCCATTTTAATTTATTCGCTTTATTTTTTATGATGATGTTTTTGATATATTTATAGTATAGTCTATTTACATAAAATGTCAATTATAAATTTACAAAAAATGTAAAATTTTTGATTACAAAAAGTGTAAAATATGTTTTGTGTGAAAAATAATTTGATAGGATAGATTTTGATATGCAATTATTATAGATTTAAATTAAAAGGATATGGCAAAATGGCAGAGTTAAGAGAAAAGATATTAGATTTAATTAAAGAATTACCAGAAGATAAACTTTTATCAGTAATAAATTTTATCAATAATGCTTTAAATGAAAAAATAATAAATGATAAAATACAGGCTTTAGAAAATTTAAAGAAGTATAAAGGAGACTGCCTAAAAATTTTGATTATAAAAAAGAGTTAAAAGAATATAGAAATGAAAAAAAATTTTAATTGATACTAATATATACCTAAACAACTATATTTTGTCAATTTTGAGTTATTTATGAATGTAGTTTTTGTTTGTTAATAGTATAAAATATATTAAGTTTTGTTTGAAATGTGAAGTAAAACCAAGATTAGTGCCAAAAATGCAGTCCTTTTGCTTCTTTGGGTCATCAAAAGAAGTAGGGGTTCGGGGACTAGTCCCCGAAAATAATAACAATATAAAAACTAATTTTGACAAACTGGAAAATTTTCAGTATAAATTCGCTTTTTATTATATGTTTGATATACTGTTATAATTAATAATATTTAAAAATAACAACTATTAGCAGTTTATTTATATATAGAGGAAATATGTCAGAGAATAAAACAGTGAGCAAAGAGAAAATAGCCAAATCATCATTAAAAATGTCATTAGTAACTACAGTAAGCAGAATATTCGGACTAGTAAGGGATCAAATACAGGCCGCTTTGCTTGGAACTACATTTATAGCAGATGCTTTTGCGATAGGTTTTATACTTCCTAATCTTTTAAGGCGTTTATTTGCTGAAGGTAATATGGTAGCTAGTTTTATACCAGTTTTTACTGAGCTTGAAAAAGAAAAGGGTATAGAAGAATCAAAGAAATTTTTTAGAGCTGTATTTACTCTTCTTGGGCTTATACTTATAGGAGTTGTTGGAATTGGAATAATTATATCTCCTTTGCTTGTGAAAATACTTTATAAATCTGCAAATAATAATATAGAAGCACTTAATCTTGCTGCTGATTTATCAAGAATAATGTTTCCGTATTTATTTTTTATATCTTTAGCGGCATTAATGCAGGGAGTACTTAATATAAGAGGATATTATTCAATATCAGCTGCAAGTCCTATTTTATTAAATACTGTTATTATATCCATGGCATTATTTTTTAAATTCTTTCTTCCAAATTTTTTTAGTAATATGTCTTATGTATTTGCTTTTGCTGTATTGCTTGGAGGATTTGTTCAATTTGCATATCAAATGCCTTTTGTACATAAACAAGGTTTTAGTTTTAAGCCTTATTTTCACTTTAAAGAACCTTATGTTATAAAGATGATAAAATTATTTGCTCCTGGTATTTTTGGGGCTAGTATATATCAGATAAATTTACTTGTATCAACTGCTTTTGCTGGAGCTATAGGAGAGGGCAGGGTTTCAGCTGTAACATTTGCTACTAGAATACATGAATTTGTATTGGGTGTTTTTGCTGTGAGTGTGGCAACTGTTATGCTTCCTACTTTAAGTAAATTGATAGCTGATAATAAAAAAGATGAGGCTGTTGAAAATTTAGGATATTCATTAAGGCTTGTTGCTTTAGTTACTATTCCTGCTACTTTTGGATTTGTAGTATTGGGTAAAGAAATTGTGAGAATGATATTTGAATACGGAGCTTTTTCTTCAAAATCTACATATTTAGTATCAAGTGCATTAAGATATTTATCTATATCATTATTCTTTGTGGCAAGCTACAGAATACTTGTACAGTCATTTTATGCTATGAAAGATATGAAAACTCCTGTTTATGTGGCGTTTTTTACATTTATTATCAATGCTGTTAGTAATTATTTATGTGTTTATATATTTAAATTCGATATTATAGGAATATCTATATCAAGTGTTGTTGCAAATATTGTATCTTTTTGTATACTATATGTATTGCTTATA
>CALXXQ010000058.1 GCA_944392715.1 uncultured Brachyspira sp. | reverse complement strand
TTAAATTTACACTTCCTACCAAATCTAAATTAGGCAAAGTTCCATTTTTCATAGCTTCAAGCGTATATTCTGCTCTTATTTTTGACTGATATGCAATTTGTCCGTTTATGCTGTCTGCAAAAGGTACAGCCTCCATTTGCATATTGCTTCCTAAATCTAAATAAGCATCCCAAGTGGTATGATCAGGCTGTATATTAGTTACAGGCATAAAGAAGCTTACAGTAGCTAAAAGGCTATCTAAATAAACTTTATTTTGTGCATAATAATCACTATAAACCATAGTTTGAGTTCTTGCATTCTGATATGAGTCATTATCTATAAGACCATTATTATATCTGTTTCTCATCTGATTTTCAAAACGTCTTGCTGTTATATACATATTTCTATAGTAGGCAAGAAGTTTTTCATACATTATCCATTGATAATAAATTTTCTGATATGAAACAATAACACTTGCATCATCTAATTTTCTTTGAAGCTTTGCTATAGCAAGAGCATATTCAGCATCTTTTATAGGATATTTATCCAAAGTACCAAAAAAATTTCTTAATAAAGGCTGAGTTACCTGTATAGTAAGTGAAGGCTGATAATTATTGAAATCTAGTGCCTGCGAACTATTAGGATTATATAATTTACCTCCTATATATGAATTATGAGTTAAATTTACTGACCAAGTAGTTCCGCTGTATGGTATTAAAGATCCGACACCAAGTCCTGCCTGTATTCCAGCAGCTTCTACTGTAGGACCTGAAGTTGTAGAAGTAGTTCCTGATGATAAACTTCCGTATTTTCCTATGGCGCCAACCTGAGCAGTTAAATTTACATCTCCAGAACTTTTTGCACTAAGCAAATTCATTTCAGCATTGGTTTCGGTTACAGCATTTATTTTTAATTCAGGTATTTGATCTCTTATAGTTTCCATATAAGCAGCATAAGTCAAAGTATTTGTCTGACTATATAAAATGTTAATGAACATTATTAAACATATGGATATTTTTATACTTACTCTCATTTACTCTCCTTATCACAATCAATAATAATAATCTTAAAAATTGTTTGATCCGCCATTAATTTTTGAAGCTATATTTATATACATTTTTACTTCCAAGCAAAATCAGTAATGTTTTATATAGCGTATCAATCAAATTATCTAAATTTACTTCCAAATCTTTTTTAGCTCTTTCTTCATTATCTCCTTTGTAGTAGTACAGCTTTCTGTTTAAATCATAATATTTATTAAGTATTAATTCATTACCTATTCCAGAAACTGCAACTATCATCTGCATATAAATGTCATGAGGCTCTAATATTGGATTAAAATATTTTTCATCAATTTTTTTATCTATAAATCTTAATAGCTCTACAAACCAATAATGCAATATTAGATTTTTATTTATATTATCTTTTAATGTTTGTAATCTTTCTTTATTGTTAAAGAAAAATGCCTGCAATTCAAACATCATTTTTCCAAATTCTTTAGCTGTTATAAAGAAAAATCTTCTAAAAGCATCAAATAATTCAAATATAGCCTTTTCAGGATCATCCATATATTCATTAAGTAATTCTTTAGGATTAACAGTAATATTGCTGGTATTTAAAAGCGCCACTACAATTTTATCTATATTTGAATAATATTTATAAACTCCCCCTTGACTTAAACCTGACTCTTTAACAATATCTTTCATTGTAACACTATAAGCAGGCTTTCTTTGAAAAACTCTCATAGCTGCCTCTAGTATTATCTTTCTTTTGTTCTCAAAATATTCCTGATTTACTTTAGGCATTGTTTTTTGATGTTCACCTCTAATTGAAAAATTAATATGAAAATAAAAACGACATATATGTCATTTTTATTTGTGAAGTACATATTATTACAATTATTTTTTATTGTCAATATATTTTGTATAAGAAAATTTACAGTTTTTATAGACTATTTATTAAACTTCATAAAAAAGTTTATATATATACTACATTTTATACATAAAAATATTTGCGATTAACTATTGTAAATATTTTTATTTAGGTTAATATTAACATATTATATAACTTCTAAGTAAGTTAAAATGGAGTTTTTTATGGAAGTAAATATTAGAGAGCTAGAAAACAATACCGTAATACTGAAATTAGATGGCGACATTGATGTTTATACTTCATCTGATTTGAAGGATTCTATTTTTTCTCAAATAGAATTGGGGGCAAAGAAGATAATAGTTGATATGGAAGATGTTTATTATATAGACAGCAGCGGAATAGGGGTCTTTATTTCAGCACTTGGGGCATTTAAGAAGGTAAATGGTAAAATATGTTTTGTTAAAGTTACAGATCCTGTAAAAAAAGTGTTTGAGCTTACTAAAATAAATAGTTTTTTCCCTGTATTCACAACAGAAACGGAAGCTTTGGAAAAATTTTAATTAATTAAATTTTGCTAAAATATAAAAAATAAAAACAATAATAGTTGATTTTTTATTTAATAGTTATAAAATTACTTGCAATTACTTTTAATTTATAATAAGTGTAAGTATTTTTATGAATTTTTTATATATAAGGTAGTAATTATTAATTATGATTAAAGAATTAGTTTGGTTAAGGAGAATTTTTATATTAACCTTAATATTAAGTGCTTTATTTTCAGTTAATACAGTTTACGGAGCTGAAAATATAAATGATTACATAATGGAAGAGATAACAGATAATACATCTGATCCGTTTTATACTATTCCTATAAGATTAGGTCATTATATTAATTTCGATTTTAAGATAACAAAGCATATTATATTAATAACTTTAGCAGGCATTTTATCTGTAGTTAGTATGAAATATTTAGCCCATAAGCTTAAACGTCCTTTGAACAGACCCACATATTTACAAAGTATATTAGAAGGTTTAATTGACTATATGAATAAGGATGTAATAGGTGCTACATTAGGCGAGGAAGGCAAAAAATATGTACCTTTTTGTCTGACTGTGTTTTTATTTGTATTATTTTCAAATATATTGGGGCTTATACCAGCATCTGTGAAGTTTCCTACAGAAAATGGAGGTCATTCAT
>CALXXQ010000057.1 GCA_944392715.1 uncultured Brachyspira sp. | reverse complement strand
CTGTGTTTGTATTATTTCCAAAGCCTGAATTAGTATCATCATAAAAAGTATTTGAGGCTTTATTTAAATAATCTATCTTTTTTTGTATATTGTCCCAAACAGGATTTTCTATATCTTCAAGAACTATGTAAGAAAAATTATCTTTTATGATTATTTGATTTTTATATATTTTATCTATTCCATCAAACCAAACAATTATATCCTGTAATGGTTTTAATAATCCATTTAAATTAGTTAATATACCGCTTGACTGATTATATAAAAAATCCTCTTGAACTATAAAAAAATTATTATTATACTCTATTAATTCATTAGCTTTATAATCAGTATCTAATTCTAATTTTTTAAAAGGCGTTATTAAATTACAATTACTTTTTAAATAATAATCTGTACTGTCGCTTGTAAAATCTTTTAAAACTCTATAAAGATAGCCTTTATATTTTATTATGTCATTAACTTTATAGTATGTATTATCATAATAATTTTTAATAGGATAATTTGTATCTAGATTATTTAATTTATTAGCAATCTCATCAAACATAAATGATGAAAAAGTGCTGCTGTAAGTTGTTATATTAAATTTAAAATTTTTATTTAAATCACTTATAGGAAAGAAAATTATGCTCTTAAAATTAAGATCTTCTTTTATTAAATATATTTCATTATCTTTAATTTCTACTTTTTGTAAATCTTCTAATTCCTCTAAAAGAATAGGATAAACTTTTATATCATCTATTAAAAACTCCATTTCTTCTAAAGGTCCGTCAACTCCATAACCTATATCAGCACAAAAAAGTCTTTGCCCATCAAAAACTTTTATTTGAACATTATCAGTATTAAGTTCTAATTCTCCATTTCTTTTTAGCAATTCAAATGTATCTTCGCTTATTTTGTACTGAAATGGAGCTTGTATATTATTTTCATTAAGTATGATGCTCATTGATATTACCTTTAAAAATAAAATTGGAATTTATTGAATATAATTTTTTTGTTTATGAATTTAATTTTTATATCTTACTAAAAAATATAATTTAGCTGTTATAGTATTTTCAGAATTATTTTTTATCCCTAAAATAGGTTTGTTATCTATTATTGGGAACCATTTTAAATTTGGAAGACCTGTATTAAAATTGGCAAAACTTGTTTGAAATTCTCCTCCATAATAATTATATGAGCTGCTGCTTCCAAACCAGCCTATAAAAGGAGCTCTATCATTTATAGTTTGATATAAACCAAAAGAAGAAAGAGATAATAAAGATTCTATATTACCGCTTACATAACCAGATACCTGCAAATATTCTAAATCATCTCTCCAATTTAATTCCCAATTTTGAGTGCCGCTTCCTGATTTTGTAATAGTTTCTGATATTATAAAACTAGAATTATTTTTTATATCATCTATCATATTATTAATCTCCTCTATATATGAAGGCACTCCTACAGTTCTTTCAAACATATCATTAAGCACACCAGATGTTATTGAAGTAGTAATATATCTTCCGCTTACTAATTTTAATTTTTTTCCTGCATAAATACTATTTAAAAAATAAGTTCCTCTAAGACCGTCTTTGTTAAACCAAAATATTTGATTTTCTTTTGGCATATATTTATCATTTCCAATTTCTCCTATAACATTTTGCAAATCAGCAATCTTTGTATCATTATCATATATTTCAAATATAGAGTCATTAAGAAATGAAAGTGAGTTAGTTAAAAGTCCTGTAGATACTGCAACATAATTAGAATTTTCAAATGGCTCAAGCGGTATTTCAAAATATAGATTTTCAGCAATTTGCAAAGCATTTTCATCTTTAAAAGGATTATATGTATTTGAAAGACCGAAATAATTTAATATTGTTCCTTTAGTGCTAGAAATCATAGAATCTCCAAAGTATATAATAAATAAAAAAAGGACTTAAACTAAAATGTTTAAGTCCTTAAATAGTTATAAGTTGATTAATGATTATTGTTTAGTCCAATTTCCATCAAAATCATCAGTTCCATTAGCTTCTGTTTTACTTGTAAATGTTATACTTCCAACATTAATACTGCCTGATATAAGAAAAACTTGAAATATATTTACCTTTGTTTCTGGTATTTCACTATTAATAATACAAGTTAAATTTCCCTTTACTATAGTTTTTGATTTTGTATCAATTACAAATGTTTCATTACTTCCATTTTTTTTCCAAGTTCCGCCCAAATCATAAAATGTAAAACCATCGCGGCAAGATATAAATAATACTGATAATAAAAATAATATAATTAACTTTTTCATCATTTCCCTCAGAAATTAATATTATTTTTATTATATGCTTTTTTATATATTAATCAATTATTATAATTTAATGATTTATCTATTAAAATTTTAAATCTAAATACAGCATAATTAAGCCCAAACCTTAAATAATCATCTTCATCATAAACACAGTGAACGAATCTTCCGCTTATTATTTGATACCAAGCTTCTAATATTATTTTATTCCAAAATAAAGAAGCTGTATACAAACTTATAAGCCCATTATTGAAATAACAAAAATCATCGTATTTAACTTCTCTATTATTAAAAGCATAATTTACAAGATTATCAATTTCAGTCTGCTCTATTACAGAAAACTTTATTACATAATCCGTCTCTCTAGCAAAAAACTTTTTATCACCTGAGCAAATTCATTAATATCTTTTGTACTCCATTCATCAAGAAGACTTACAGCAAGATTATTATTTATTCTCACATCAAGCCATTTAAAAATGTCATCATCAATAATCTTTTCTTCTTTCTCTCTCACATATTTAATATTTTCATTAAAGCTAGGACGATTAATACTTATAACATCATCGCTTTTAAATTTATTTCCCAAAGTAGAGCGGCTGAATACTTTAACAGGAACAATATTTTCTCCGTCATCTTTATAAACAATTTCTTCTATAATATATCTATTAAAAAAATCAACGCATTTAAATTCAAGTTTTTCCATTTTTAAATTCTCCTTAATTTTTTTCACTAAAAATTTATGACAATTACATTGTCATAAGTTCAAAAAATATAAGGAGTTTTTTTAAATTCTCCTTAATTTTTTTCACTAAAAATTTATGACTATTACGTTGTCATAAGTTCAAAAAATATAAGGAGTTTTTTTAAATTCTCCTTAATTTTTTCACTTACAAGCTATGCTAATTTTCAATTAAATTTTTCATATTGATATAATTAATATGATATTTATAATACTTTTATGAAAAGAAAAGCTATTATATTAATTTTTATTTTTTACTGTTTAAAATTATTTTCTTTTAATAACATTTTTTTCTCTGAAAATATAAATAATTATTTTAATATATTTGATAAAGACTATAATAAAAATATCTCAACTAATGAATTAACTATACATAATCAATCAAATATCTATTATAATTTATATTCATTATCAAAAAATACTTTTGATTTTAAATATAAACCTAAAAGAATTAATTTTGAATATTCAAACAGTACATTCCTATCAAATATGATAACAATAGAAAAAGATAAATATAATTCATTAATAAAAAAATAAATTAAAATAAATCTTCTCTGTCTGTAAATGCAATTAAATAATTACTGTTCATATCATTTGATTGTTCAATAGCTTTAAAATTATTCAAGGATATTGAAAGTTCTTTAGGCTCTATTGCTGGAAAAGACGGGCTTCCTCCTACATCTGTGCTTATGAATATAAAAGGATAATCTTTATTTTTAAATTTTGTTTTTGATGATATTATAAATGATTGTCTGTTGCCATTTAAAACTCTATCATAAAAAAGTTCTTTTGACTGAATATTAAAAACTGCATTTCCTGAAAAACTCAATGTAAACTTTGAATTTGGAAATCCATATCTTTTTGCTGAAATATTAAACTTTTCTTCTTTAGTCCATTCAAAAGCTAAAGCAACATCGCTTACAGAAGTAGCTTCAGTGCCATTAATAAAAAGTTTTGTAGGATACTTTGAAGTCTGAGCCATAACAACATCTCTTTCTTCTGCTCTATCTTCATACAAAACAGAATCTTTATCTATTGTTACTTCATCTAAAGCCCATAAAGAAGAACTGATTTCTGTCATAGCTTTATTAGCAAAATTAAAATTCATAGATTTACTTTCACAGCCTATATATTGATTGCCATCCATATTTTTTGAACTGTCATATAAAGCTATATTATAATATTGTGCCTCTCCGAATCTTGGAGCTATTATGCTTTGATATTTTGGGTATTTCTTTTTATACTCATCATTAAATACGCCGCTTTCTATAAGTCCAACTCTTTTAAAACTAAGCAAATATTCTGTTTGATTATTTTCGCTATTATACTCTTTTAACTCATTTATTATATTAGTAAAATCAACTTCATCTTCTTCGCTTCCTGTTATTAAAAATGCTTTCATATCTTTTATTTTATTTATAGATTCAATTAAATCTTTCTGCTTCATTGAATCATATACATCAATAAAATGACTATTATAACCTTCTTCATCTTCAATTATAATCTCAAGCATATTAATACTTTCATCTTCTGAAGATTTATTAAACCTCACAGCAAAATTATTAAAAGAGTTAATGCAAAGCAAATTACCTGTTGTTTCTTTCGTATGAACATTAGCCCATATCAAACTAGCATAATATGCATTTGTATTTGGGAAAGCTCCATAAGAAATATCTCCAGCATAAGTAGTAGCACCTGCATAACTTTCTGAAGAAGGAGCACCTACATATTCTTTACTTATTGATTCTGTAGTAGGAGTAAGTCCAACTGATGAAGGATATATTAAATATTTTCCTTTAACATCATCAGAAGTAAAATCTACTTTTTCATTTCTATTTTTTGTTTTTGCTATTCTAACTTTATAACTAGAACCGCTTACAACAGTTAAGCCGTCCTTATCATTCATTAAATTACCTTTTAAATCAAAAATGCTCATTATTACACACTCACAATTTTTATCTTTATAAAAATACAAAACAATATAAAATATATTTTACGCAAGTATCTTTTATATATCCCCACCCACCCACCCCAAACTTTAATTAAATAAACACTATAATTAACACGCGTTAAACTTATACAAAATATAAATAAAAATTTTAATATAATTTAAACTACATATAAAATTTTGTTCACCGCGTGCTTAAAAAAATAATATATTAAATCAAACACTTTCTAAAACCACATTCTCCAAAACATCTCTATTATCAACTGTTATACTGCCTTCTTTTGTCTGATAGCCTTCCATACTCACTTGATAATTTATAACTTCTCCTTTTTTATAAGCACCGAAATATTTTTCTTCTTCATTCATTGTAATGACAGCATTTTCAGGAGAAGAAGTAATTTTTATTTTATAAAGTTTATCTCTGTTTTGAACATAGTTATAAACTTTTTTATTAAATGCTTTATTAATTAAATTAGTAAAGAACTTCATTTAAATAACTCCCAGTCATAATTCTAAAATTAATATCAAGAGAAAAACTTACACCTCTTATAGATGAAAAATCATTAAATTGTCTTTTACTATTTTCACTGTCAAAAGAAGGAGATTCCCATTTAATAACAGGAGATAAAGCTATGCGTTCTCCTTCATCATTTAACTTTGATATCCAATAACGAGAAGCCTGATTGAGTGCTAAAGGAATCATAGTATATGCTAGAAATGATTCTCCTGCTTTAAGCTCTTTATATACTGTAGCTTTTAAAGATATGTCATCTGCAAAACCTGCTGAATCTCCTATGTATGAATTGCTCCCTCTACTTTCGCCTTCTGATATAGTAGCCCAAAGAAATGATTTACTCATAGACTTAACAGCACCTAAACTGAAACAATCTATTTTTAATTTATCATCTAATAGGCTGTTTAAATGATTTTCTCCCTGAACTTTATTGCCTGAAAAATCTATATATTCATCAGCCATAAAATTCATGAAATTATCTAAAACATATATAACACTATTTTTAAAATGTATCATATCATAACCTTTTTAATTTTTA
>CALXXQ010000056.1 GCA_944392715.1 uncultured Brachyspira sp. | reverse complement strand
ATTATATTTTTTATACTCTTCATAATCAATAATATTAATAAAGTATAAATTATTAAGCATTATATTAAATTTTTTAATATCATTTTTTATTTTTTTAAACTCTTCTTTATAGGTAATTTCTAAATTTGATATTATACTATCTGGTTTTTTTTCTATTTCTTCTTTTATTTCTATTCTAGTTTTTATATAATCTTTTTCATCTCTATGATAGCCTACAATATTGTATGCAATACTCTTTAGTATAAACTTATAATAATAAATATATATTTCTTTATAATCATATATTGAATATTTTTTAATTATTTTTTCTTCATCTTGATAATAGTAAATGTTATAGTTAATGATACCATAATCTTTTATATTATGTTTTTTTGCTGTTTCATTATTTAAATAAAATTCGTAGAATCTATAAGTATTATGATTTCTAAGTGTATTATATTTATAAATGTAAAGCTCTATTATTTTTATATATTCTTCTTCATTTATAATTTTTTTATCATTAAATAAATAGCCTATAAAATATCGTAAGTAATAAAAAACACTGTCATAGTATAAAATGCCTTTTTGTAACTGTTCATTTTCTTCTATATTATAGTTCTTATTATCTCTTATCAGACTAAGTATTGTATTATACAGATAAAATATTATATTTTCTAAGTCATTTATTTGTATATTTTCAAAATTATTAAGTATATTTTTTATATCAATTTTCTTTATTTCTTTTTGTCTTTCTTTATCATCGCTTATATTGAAACAAATTTCTTTTATATATTTTTCACTTCCAATAGTATATATATTTGATTTTACTATCTTATCAAAATTAAATATTTCTTTTGCTATCTCTTCAGTATCATCTAAATAGCTTATATTTCTAATAAATACAAATTCTGTACTTTTTATATCTTTGTATATTCTTAATATTTCATCTAAAACTATTAAACTTTCTAATGTATAATATCTAGTTTTCTTCGGTTTCTTAGGTTTCTTCTTTTCCTCATCTTCTTCATTTTCCTCATCTTTCTTATTTAATCTATATGAAGTAAGAATTGAAACAGTTTTTTTATTGTTATCAAAATATTCCTGCATAACTTTTTTTAATCTATCAATTTCTATCTCTTTGATTATAAGTTCAAAATTATTGTTTTTTATATCTTTTATAATATCCTTATAATTTCTTTCTTTATTAAAAAATGCGGAATTTTCATATATTAATTTATAAGGGCTTATTATTTTATTAATTATTTCATATATATAAGTGTGACTGAATTGCTCATAAGATTTCAAATTATTATATAATTCTAAAAACACACCTATTTCAAAAAAGCAAATTTTATTTTCATCTAAAAATAAATAAATATCATCTGTATAATTTGGAGCTTTTTCTTTATAGATTAAATCTTTTTTTAATTCTATTTCTATATATCTATATTTTTTTTTAGATTCAGCAGTCTTACCAGGATTAATTGATACTAATAACGCTTTTATATTATTATTTTCTTTTTTTAGAGCATTAATTTTATTTACTATATTATTTAGGGAATGAAGAATATAATAATCATCATAGCGTTTATTTTGATTACTGCTGTATGGAATATATTTTGAATATATGTCTGAACTGTATTTTTCAATTATATATCTTCTGTCATTATTTTTTATATTGAATTGTTTTGCCTTACTATTTTTACTTGAAGCCATTATGAAACCTAAAACATTTTTATTATTTTGATTTTATATTATAAATATCATTTCATCAATTAAATTTAATTTTTAAAAATAAAAAAGGGAGCCTTTTAAAGCCCCCTTAATAATTTTTATATTAAAAATTTATTATTGTTTATTAAAAATACCATTTTCTCCTGAAGTTGTATTATTGGCTACGGTTTTACTATAATTAACAGAAGCTTGTGATTCTGAATTAAATTTTATAACAACTGTATATGTATCCGTAATACTAGGATCATTTGGATTATTTTCAGTATAAGTTGCTCTGTAAGTATCGTTTAATTTAAATATGTCTCCAGGTCCAAATATTAATTCTTTTTTCCACCTGCATCTTGATAACCCATACCGCCATTTTCATAGATTATTATTCTGCTCCCAAAAAATATACTGCCGAATTCAGATCCAGAATTCCAAGTTCCAACATAAGTTTTGTCTATTCCTGTGTCTGATCCTGTGATTCCTCCAGCCCACTCCTTTAATTTTTCACAGCTTACAGTAAATAATGCTGTAAATAATAAAGATGTAATTAGTAATTTTCTTAACATATTTATCTCCGTTTTCTTGATAAATTCATATCATTCATAAATTTATTTTTTGTCAATAGTAAAATTTAATATAATTAGATAAATATATTTGTATAGAAAATTGGTCAATATTGATTTTATGTAAAATAATTATATAATTATTGCAATTATTAAAATGATAAAATGATAAAATGATAATGAAAAATTTCATAAAAAATGAACTTCAAAATTGGAAATCAGCAGAAATTGTATGGATTATAATTGCAAGCGGTATAATATTATCGCTTTCTATATATTGGAAAGAAAATATTATAGGTATAGTATCATCAATAAGCGGTATATTATGCGTAATTCTCACAGGTAAAGGAAAATTATCTTCATATATATTTGGAATGATTAATACTATTCTTTATTCTATTATAGCTTTTAATGCCAAATACTACGGCGAGTTTATGCTAAATGTCTTCTATTATATACCTATGAATATAGCAGGATTTATATTATGGAGCAGAAATATAAACAATGAAAGTAAGGAAGTTATAAAAACAAAATTAGATAATAAATACAAAATTATAATATTTGCTTTGTCTTTTATATCAATATTTATTTACGGACTTATATTAAAAAAATTAGGAGGTTCTCTTCCTTTTGTTGATAGTGCAAGTACTATATTTGCTGTAACAGCACAGATACTATGCATAAAAAGATGCACTGAACAATGGATAATGTGGATATTAGTAAATATTTTAAATATTTCTATATGGTATATTAATTTCTCAAGCGGGGGAGATAATATAGCAACTTTACTTATGTGGAGTGTTTATTTAATTAATGCTGTTTTTATGCTTATAAAATGGCATAGAGAAGCTAATTTACAAAAATAATTCGGAGTTTTTATGTATAATGTAGGAATGTATGCTGGTTCTTTTAATCCTATTCATATTGGACATGTGAGATGCATAATAGAGGCTGCTAATCAATGTAAAAAACTTTATATTGTTTTAGCTATAGGTAATAATAGAAATGAGATTGATAAAAAAATAAGATACAGATGGCTTTATCAATTAACAAAGCATATTGGAAATGTTAAGATTATATTTATAGAAGATAATGCAAAAACAAAAGAAGAATATACAGAAGATTTATGGGAAGAGGATTCTATAAAAATAAAAAATTCTATAGGTGAGCATATTGATGCTGTATTTTGCGGAGATGATTATAAGAATAAAGATTCATTTTATACAAGATATTATAAAGATTCAAAATTAATATTTATGGAAAGAAATGAAATAAGTTCTTCAAAAATTAGAGAAAATGTTTATAAGTATTGGAATTATCTGCCTAATATAGTAAGGCCTTATTATACAAAAAAAGTTTTACTATTAGGAAGCGAAAGCACAGGAAAATCTACTCTCACAATTAATTTAGCTAATTATTATAATACAAATTATATAGAAGAAGCTGGAAGAGAATTATCAGAAAAGTCGGGTACTGATTTGCTTATGCTTTCAGAAGATTTTACTGAAATACTTCTTACTCATAAATTAAATGAAATAAAAGCAATAGAGCATAGCAATAAAATATTATTTATTGATACTGATGCTATAATAACAAACTTTTATATGCATTTCTTAGAAGATGAAAATATTATTGACAATGATAGACTAGCCAAATCAATTATACATATAAATAAATATGATTTAATATTATTTTTAGAACCAGATGTTGAATTTATTCAAGATGGAGATAGAAGTGAAGTAATAAAAAATGACAGAATAAAATACAGTAATAAAATAAAAGATATACTTGATAATCTAAATATAAAATATCATTCTATAAGCGGGGATTATCAATTAAGATTTAAAAAGTCTGTTTCTTTAATAGATGCTTTATTTTAGAACAATGTATTAAATTATATATAAGTAATAAAATGATACATACTTTACTTTTATTTGTATTTTAGTATAATAGTTTAGCAAATATTACTTTGCTTTATTTATTATGTTTTAATAATAAAATTATGATTAGGAAAATGTGTAAATGACTTTTGTATCTCCAAAATTTTTATTTTTGTTATTATCTTTACCTATTATAATATTTTTATATATACAGACAAGAAAGAATCACTCTTATTCTGTAAAACATCCAAGAGTAAGTATGTCTAAAGTATTAAAATCAAGATATTATGTTAAAGATATACCATTTGCACTTATTATTTTGGCTCTTGCTTTTTCTATTATAGGTTTAGCACGTCCTGCCAAAGTTTCTCATTTATCAGATATTAATGGAGAAGGTATTTATATTTCTCTTGTTGTGGATGTTTCTCCTTCTATGATGGCTGAAGATATGATTCCTACAAGACTTGAAGCTTCAAAAAAGACTATGGTTGACTTTATAAAGAAAAGAAATTTTGATAAAATCAGTTTGGTTGCTTTTGCATTAAGGGCTTCTGTTTTATCTCCAGCTACATTTGATTATACTTCGCTTGAAGAAGAAATAAAAAAAATACAAATAGATGAAGAAGGCTCTACATCTATAGGGCTTGGAATTGCAACAGCAGTTGATATGCTTAGAAATGTTAAAGAAGGCAATGAAAAAATAATAATACTTTTAACAGATGGTGAAAACAATTCAGGTGAAATAGATCCTAAATTAGCCTCTGAAATAGCATCAAATTTCAATATAAAAATATATACAATAGGTATAGGAGATGCTAATGGAAGTCATGCTTGGGTTACTTATGATGATCCAAATTATGGTAAAAGGAGAATAAGAGCAGATTTTACTTTAAATGAAGAGGCTTTAATAGATATAGCAGCTACAACTGGCGGTAAATATTTCAATGCTAAAAACACTTCAGCTTTGGATAATGTTTATAATACAATAGACAGATTAGAGAAAAAACCAATACTAGATGATGATTTAATTCAATATAAGGAATTATATAAGCCATTTATTATAATAGCCTTTCTTTGCTTATGCCTGAGTATTATACTTTCTACAACGAGATTTTTAATAATACCATAATATAATATGTATAAAATTATTGAAATAATACTATATGAAATAATAATTTAGTATTAATTTGTAATAATTATCAAATAATATCTTGACTATTTATGTTAACCGATATACAATTGTCGGATTATATTAAAAAAAGAGGTAAAACTATGGCTGAGATAAAAAATTATTATTTCTCTTCTGAGTCGGTAACAGAAGGCCATCCTGATAAGATTTGCGATGCTGTAAGCGATGCAGTCTTAGACGAATGTTTAAAACAAGATCCTAATTCTAGAGTTGCATGTGAAACTTTGGCAAAGACAGGAATGCTAATAATTGCTGGAGAAATCACTACAAAAGCTAAATTAGATTATCAAAAAATCGCTAGAGATACCGTAAGGCGAATAGGATATACAAGCAGCGATATGGGTTTCGATGCTGACACTTGTGCAGTTATGGAAGCTATCGCAGAACAATCACCAGATATAGATATGGGTGTTAGTGCTGGTAAAGGATTATTTAATTCTGAAAGTTCAAATGTTTCTGAAGGTGCTGGAGACCAAGGTATAATGTTCGGTTATGCTATAAATGAAACTGAAACTTTTATGCCTTTAACTATACATTTAGCTCATAGATTGGCAGAACGTTTAACAAAGGTTAGAAAAGATAAAATAGTTGACTATTTAAGACCAGATGGAAAAAGTCAGGTTACTGTTGAATATAAAGACGGAAAAGCAGCTAGAATAGAAGCTATTGTAATTTCTACTCAGCATGCTGCTGGAGTTGATCATAAGCAAATAGAGGCAGATATTAAAAAACATGTTATTAATGAAATATGCCCTAAAGATATGCTTGATGAAAACACAAAATACTATATTAACCCAACAGGTTTATTTGTAGTAGGCGGACCTATGGGTGACTGCGGATTAACAGGAAGAAAAATCATTGTAGACAGCTACGGAGGACATGGGGCACATGGCGGCGGTGCTTTCTCTGGTAAAGACCCTACAAAAGTAGATAGAAGTGCTTGTTATATGGCTAGATATGTAGCTAAAAACATAGTTGCTTCTGGTATAGCTGACAGAGCATTAGTTCAGTTTGCATATGCTATAGGAGTTCCTGAGCCTTTATCTGTATATGTTAATACTTTCGGTACTGCAAAAGTTCATGATGAAGTATTAGCTAATATAGTTGCTAAAGAGCTTGATTTAACTCCTGCTGGCATAATCAAAAAACTTGATTTGAGAAGACCTATTTATGAAAAGACTACTGCTTATGGACATTTCGGCAGAGAGCTTCCAGAGTTTACTTGGGAAAAAACAGATATAAAAGATTTGTTTGCTAATGCTAAATAATTAATTTTTAATATAAGTTTTAAACATTCAAGGCTTGTTAATGCATAAAAACATTGACAAGCCTTTTTATTATTCTATTATTAAAATTTAAAATAATTATATAAATTAACCTCTCTTTCCTCCCATATCCATATACTGGCTGTACATAGGTGAAGGAAGTCCGAAACCTCCAGCTACTGGCATAGTTTCTCCTGTTATAAATGATGAATTATCGCTTGCAAAAAATAATACAGCATTAGCTATATCTTCTGCGGTTGCTGGTCTGTTTAATGGTACATTTTTTAAAAATGATTTTAAAAACTCTTCAGACATACTCTCCATTGCAGCATCTGTTGCAACAAATCCTGGTAACACAGCATTGCATCTTATATTATTTCTTGCATATTGAACTGCTATATTTTTTGTGAGGAAATTTATTGCTGATTTTGATATACCATAAGCAAGTCTTGACATATCAGGAAAAATTCCGCCTACAGATGATATATTTATTATGCTTCCTCCTCCTGTTTTAATCATTTGTTTAACAGCAGCCTTTGAAGGAAGATAAACACTTTTTAAATTTTCATTGACTATACTAAAAAATGCATCAGTGTCCCCATTAACCAAATCAAAATCTTTATTAGTGTCAGTAGTACCAAAATTATTAACTAATATATCTATTTTATTTTCTTTTTTTATAACATCTTCAACCATAGAAGTAAATGTTTCTTCTTTAGTAGCATCGAAATATACAACATCAGCATCTCCTCCGTTTTTTATTATTTCATTTGCAACTTCTTTTCCAGCATCAAGTCTTCTTACAGCCAAATAAACTTTCGCACCATTTTCAGCAAGTTTCTTTGAACATGCTAAACCTATACCCCTTGTAGATGATGTTACTAATGCTATTTTTTTATCTAAAAGTTTCATTATCATATATCTCCTTTATATTTTTATTAATTATATTAAATTTAATAATTATTTCTATAATTAATATAACTATTTTGAATATATAGTTCTGTATTTAATAAAAAATACCATAACAAAAATAAATGTTAAAAGTTCTGTAATAGGCATAACATACCATATACTGTCTTTTACAAATATTAAAGGCATTATAAATATTAAAATACCGCTTATTATAAGACCTCTTAATACAGCTATTATAAAAGAAGAGCTAGGTTTCATTATTGCTTGAAAATAGTAAGTAGCATATACATTGAAAGGAAGTACTAAAAATGATATAAAATAAGCTCTCATAATATTTTTTGATATTGATAAAGCTTCTTCTGAAGGCTTCATAAATGCTTTCATTAAAAAGTCTGTATTGAAATATGTAAATAATGTGTATACTATACTAAGAACAAAAGCTGATAATACACTGCATTTTACAGCCGATTTTATTCTGTCCATTTTTCCAGCACCTAGATTAGTTGATATTATAGGCTGAGCAGCTTGTCCTATGGCATAAGCAGATGATTGAACTAATATATTAATATTTATTATTACAGAATAAACCGCCAAAGCTGATGTACCAAAATATTTCATTATTTGTCTATTAAACATTAAAGCCAATATTCCCATTGCTATATCTATAAAGAATGTAGAAAAACCAATAGAAGCAACATTTTTTGATAATGAAAATAATTCTCTAACCTTTTGAAATTTTAAAGTATTTTTCTTAGTAAATAAATGCGATATCAATATAGAAGCTGTGATAACTTGTCCTATAGCAGTTGCAAGTCCAGCACCAAATATACCCATATCGCATATAAATACAAAGAAATAATCTCCAAATATATTGAAAATACCTCCAGCCATAACTCCTATAGTTGCTTTCATAGGGGCATTATCATTTCTAAGGAATGCTGCAAAAAACTGACTGAAAGCAAATAAAGGAAGAATAATTTTTATAGGAAGAAAATATCTTTTAGCTAAATTTAAAAGAATTTCATCAGCACCGAAAAAATAAAGTATATTATCTTCAAAAATAATAGATAATATCCAAATTATAAATATCACTATTGATAAAGCTATAAATGATGCAGTAAAGAAATTATTTTGTTTATCATATTCTCCAGAACCTTTTGCCTTACTAAAAAGTACAGAACCTCCTATACCAAAAAGCAAACCTATACCATATATAACATTCCATATTGGAGCAAATACAGCTAAAGCAGCAGCACCATTATCACCTTCATATTGACCAACCATAGCAACATCAACTATAGAATAAATGGCAGCTATCAAAGCACTTCCAAAACTGGATGATAAATACTTTAAAAATATTTTTTTTACATCTGTTTTTAGCATATCCATAAATAATACTCCTATATAAAAGTTTAAAAACAAAAAAGGTTGGATAAGAAATCTAATGATTAGACATCTTATCCAACCTTGAATGGTCCTCCGATGAATCTATAGAAATATTATATCATGTATAAATTTAAAAGTCAAATAATGGACTAATGATTAATTTTCTATATAAGCATAGCTGAATTTATGTTTTGCTAAATTATCATATACAACACCTTTTAATTTTGGACTAACTAGGGTAGGTGTAGCATAATAGTATAATGGTATTATAACATCATTATCCATAAATATTTTTTCGGCCTTATGCATAGCATCCATTCTGATATTCTGATCTATTGTATTCATAGCAGTTTGAAGTAAATTATCATATTCCTTATTTGTAAATAGAGCATGATTTTGAGGGCTATAACTTAAAAACATACCTAAGAATGTCATAGGATCATTATAATCAGCAGTCCATCCGCTTCTTCCTATAACATAATTTTTATCAGTATATAATGTTTGTAAAAATACAGCCCATTCCTGCTGACTTACAGTACTGTCTACGCCTAAATGTTCTTTCCACATCTGCTGAACAGCTTCAAATATAGGTATCTCTCTATTAGAATCAACTAAAAACTGAAGTACAGGGAAACCTTCTCCATTTGTATATCCAGCTTCTGCCATTAATTTTTTAGCTTCTTCTACATTTTTCTGATAATCTTCTTTTTTAACGCTTATATAATCTCCGCCTACCTCTCTGAAATCTCCATTAACATCAGGAGCTCCAAAAGGTACAAATGCACCAGCAGGTACGCAAGCTTTTACAATATTATCAACTATATAATTTCTGTCTATAGCCAATGATAAAGCCTTTCTAATTCTTCCGTCTTTTAAAACATCATTAGTATGATTAACAGCATAATAATATGTACCAAGACGCTTAATCATTTGAAGTAATCCTTCTGCTTTCAAAGTATCAATATCCTGAGCTGGAACTCTGTCAGAAAGATGTAAAGAACCTTCTTTGATACCAGCAACTGAAGCTGTAGGATTATCCATTAAAACAAATGTTATTTTTTCAGGAACTAAATTCTCATAATCCCAATAATTAGTATTTTTTACCATTATTATATTATTATCTATATTGCGTTCTATCATTACATAAGAACCATTTCCTATATAGCTTTCAGGGCTCATAGTCCAAGAATCACCATATTTTTCTATGATATCCTGACGAATAGGGTAGAATGTAGGAAATGCTGTTAATTCCAAAAAATATGCTGTAGGTTTTTCTAATGTTACTTCTAAAGTATAATCATCAATAGCCTTTATTCCCAAAGTATCCAATTCCATTTTACTTGCATTAATAGCCATAGCATTTTTTACAGGTTCAAATTGATAACTGTATTCGCTTGCTACTTTTGGGTCTACTGCTCTTTTCCAAGAGTATACAAAATCTTTAGATGTTAATGGAGTTCCGTCAGACCATTTTCCATTAGTTCTTAAATGGAATGTGTATGTAAGTCCGTCTGCACTTATATCCCAGCTTTCAGCAGCTCCGCCTACTAATACACCTTCTTTATTTTTTGTAGCAAGTCCTTCAAATGCATGTATTATATAAACAGAAGCATCTGAAGCTATATTTAATGTAGGGTCTATAGTTTTAGGCTCTGGACCTACATTGATGAATAAACCTTCACCTTGATTTTTATTTTGAGATGAACAAGATGTTATTACCAAGCCTATTGATAATAAAAAAATAAAAAATAAATGAATAATATTTTTCATAAATTAATATCCTTTTGTTTTTTGTACATATATTACAAAATATATTATACTATAATTATGAAAAATCAATTGATTAGTAAAAAAAATTATATAAATGCTGTTTATTTAAATATTAAAATATAATAATATGTATCTATGAATAATAAATTTAAAATATTAAAATATAAAATAACCTTATTTTTTATTGGCATAATATTTTTATTTGCATCATTTATAATAATTTATCTTAATTTTAGATTTAATAATGATAATATAATTAAAATTAATGCAAATATAGAAAGTATTGATTATTATGAATACGGCACTATAAAAAAGAAAAAATTTGCAAATGTAGTTTATAGTTTTTATTATGACAATAAAAATATATTTCTTACAAATTCTTATTTAGATAAATTAGATGATACATATTTTGTTAATGCCAAGAAAGAATTATTCTATGATAAAAATACTAATGATATATTAAATAAACCAAGTAAATATACATTGGTGCTTGCATTTATATTTATAATTTTGGCAATGGCTGTAATTGTATTTGCTTTTAAATTGAAGCAAAATAATATATATGTATCGCCTAAACTAGATAAATAAAATTTTTTATTATTGTTGTTAATGAAAAAACAGCTGAGAACTTCATCATCAGTTATCAGCTGCTCGTCTTGTTTATTATTGCTATGTTTGCCTACGCCTATAATCAGCAAATAAATAAATTTATTTGCTGGCTACCCAAAGTGTAGCTACTTGGTCGGCTCGCTTTTTATTTATTTTCTAACTCTAATATATCATTATAACCTTTTTCTCTAGCTATATCAAAAATGTTTTTGCCTTCTTTATTTACAACTTTAGTATCTGCTCCTTTATTTATTAAAAGTTTTACGAGTGATGTATTTCCATTTTCAATAGCAGTAAATATTAAATTTACAGCTTCTTCACTATTATCTTTAGAATTTGAAGTCATACCATTTCCCATATTATTATCAATAATAGCTTTAGTATTTACATCAGCACCTTTATCTATTAAATATTCTGCTATTTTTGTATTACTATTATTAACTGTAGCAACTAATAAAGAAAATGGTATATTTCTATAATCTGTATATTTCATTGTAGGATCAATACCTTTACCAACTAAATATTTCACTATATCAAAACGTTCACGTCTAATAGCATCAACAATTAAAGGCTCTCCTTTATCATTAACTTTGCCTATATTAGCACCATTTTCTACAAGTGTTTTAAATATTTCAAAATTATTATAATATAAACTTCTGTCTAATATAGTAAAATCGCCTTCTTCTGGATCTGAATAAACAATATTAGGATTTGCTCCAAAATTTAATAGCACTTTAACTAATTCTAAACTATTTTTATTATTAGCATTAACAGCATAAAATAAAGAATCTGCCGATATATTACCTCTTGAATCTAATACTCTTGCATTAACATCAGCATTATGCTTTATAAGTTCTATAGCTAGTTTTACATATCCTTTAAGTGATGCACTCATTAAAGGAGTAAGACCGTTAAAATCTTTTTGATTGACAGCAGTACCATATTCTATTAATTTAATAGCTTTTTCTTCAGTAGGACAATAATTAATAGCAAATATTAAAGGTACCTTATCTTTATGTTTTAACTGCCATTCATCTAAAGAGTATGCATCTTTTACTAAATGAAAATCCTCTAATGCCTTTAAATTTTCTTCTCCTGCCATTTCTAGAGCATAATCAATATCCTCATTAGCAGCATATCCTTCATATACTTCATATTCTTTTATGCCATCAATATTTCCTTTTATTATATTATTTTCAATATTTTGATTTGTTCTATTATTATTATTATTATTATTATTATTAACTGAATTGGTATCAGAAGTTGATTCTATATTATCTGTTTTTTTAGAATTACAGCCTATTATACTAATAAATATTAAAGCTATTATAATAACTTTTTTCATAATATACTCCGCATTTTTTAGTATTATTTAAATAATTATTTATTATATTTCATTTTATTATTAACGATAAATTTACTTAAAAATATTAGTAGATATTTATTTTTTATTAGCTATATCAAATATTGTTTTTTTATAAACTGAAAATTTTTAACTTTGTCAATTTTTTTATTGTTCTTTCCCGCTTTAGTCACACTTCATGAGGCGTGCTTCGTCAAATATAGCTCTTCGAGAAGCGTATCCGAGCCTGTCGATGATATAAGCTTCTTTGTGGCATTCCCTGCAGTCGCAAAAGAAGTGAGGATTCGGCACGTCTGTGTGTTTCGCAGGGTTAGTCCACAAAATAATAACAATATAAAAAATAAAATTGACAAAATATAATTGTTTAGGTATATATAAAGTACTTTTGAAACAAGTTTATTATTACAGTTAATAAAAAAACAGCTGAAAACTTCATCATCAGTTATCAGCTGCTCGATTTTTTATTTATTGTTGTTATGCTCGCCACCTGTAAGGGTGCCTACTTGACTACGCCTATAATCAGCAAATAAATAAATTTATTTGCTGGCTACCCAAAGGGTACCTACTCGGTCGGCTCACTTATATTATTTTTCTAAAGCGACAATATCATCATAGCCTTTTTCTCTAGCTATATCAAATACAGTCTTCTTTTCCTTATTTACAACTGTAGTGTCTGCTCCTTTCTCTATTAAAAGTTTAACAA
>CALXXQ010000055.1 GCA_944392715.1 uncultured Brachyspira sp. | reverse complement strand
AATCTATACCATCTTTTTGTAATTTTAAGGCACTATTAAAATTAGAAATTAAAGAATATGCTTTTTCTATCTTAGATTTCATATCAGTAAATAATTCTTTAGACTGATTTGTAGATTTTGCAGCAAGTTCTATACGTTTTTGGCTTTCTTCTATTAAAGCAGTTATATCTTTAACTGAACCTGAAGTACTTTGAGCCAAATTTCTAACTTCATTAGCAACAACAGAAAAACCTCTTCCATTTTCTCCAGCTCTAGCCGCCTCCACTGAAGCATTTAAAGCAAGAATATTAGTTTGAAAAGCTATATTTTCTATAACATTTGTAATGTCTTTTATTTTATTACTAGCTTCACTCACAGAATTAGCATTATTAGCTGCTTCTGTTATGCTTTCATCTGCCATATCTATAGAACTATTAGCTTCTTTCATTATATCAATAAGCTCATTAGCATAATTAGTAGTTTCTAATACTGAACTTCCTATACTATTAGTTATATTAGAAGTTTCTATCATTTTATCAAAATTTTTCTCAGTTTCTGAATGTAATTTATCATTTTGTAAAGATATTTCTTGAGCTCTAATTTTAGTCTCACCAGAAATAACATTAACAACATTAACTGCAGCTATCAATGATTCTTTCATATTATAAAAACTGCACATTAATTTACCTATTTCATCTTTTCTACTGCATGATACATTACTATCACCTATATAACCTTTTGATATATTATCAGCCTCATTAACAACCATATTCAAAGGTACAATTATAGATCTGGCTATTAATTTACCTATAAGACAAATTATAGCTGACATAATAACAGCAATAATTATAACTACCTTTGTAAGTTTATTTTTATCTCCATATATCTCATTTTGACTATAACTTACTATCAAGTACCAAGGAGTATTATGTATAGGATTATATAATGCTATTTCAGATATATTATTATCATCTACATATTCTAAAATACCCTCTTTAGTATCTAAAACATGCTGGAAAAATTTATCCTCTTTTTCCCTTATAGTCTCAGGTTTTCTTTCATAAGATGAAGTACCTATAATATTGCTTTCATATATATATAATTTATTTGTATCATTATGGGCTATTATATTTCTATTTTTATCTATTATCATTATAGAACCAGTTTGTCCCAATTGACTAGGCGTAATATAATCTGATATAAATTTCATCCAGTTAATAGAACTATTCAAAACTCCTACAACATTTCCTTTTTCATCTTTTACCCCTTTCCATATAACACATATAGCGTTAAGAGGATTGGCTGATGAAGGCTGAATCAAATCTCTTCCTGCAAAATCATATCCTGTATCCCTAAATCTAGTCCAATCTGATGAATTTTTACCATAATTTATATGAAGAAGCTTACCGCCTATAGAATCTAGTACTATATTAGCATCAAAATTTACTAATGAATAATTATAAAAAATCTGAGTATCTGAAACCTCTCTAGTAAACTCTTTTAATGATTCCTCAGCTGCTAATTTATTTTCTTCAGTAGGATTTACTAAATATCTTGATAAATTAGGATCTTTGGAATATAAGTCCATAACTAGTCTTTTTTCAGAAAAATATAAGTCTATCATATCCGAATATGATTTAGCCGCAACCCTCTCAACCCTTTTATAGCAGTATCTTCTATAGAATTAGAACTTATTACTGTGATTATTAATACAATAATAAACATACATAATATAAACATGATAGAAATTATAAATGGTATTCTAAAAGATAGATTATTTATTTTCATCATAATAATAAAACCATACTAAAAAAAATTTAGATATTTTTAAAAAAACTAATTATTTTTTATAAGTTATAATATAATAAAAAAAATTAAAAAAATCAATAATTTAACACTAATAATTTTTTTTATTCAAAAAAAAATGTAATATATAATATTTTTTCTTTAAAAATAATAAAATTAATGTAATAAAAATTCACAAATAATTAATAATCTATATTTTTTGTAAAAAGAATAATACTAGCAAATATTAAATAAAATAAATCAAGATATTATATGCCTATAAAAATTATGCTTTATAAATTCAGTATCAATATTTTCCATAAATATGTATTTTTATAAAAATTGAAAAAAGCTAGGGCGGGCAGCTATAACTTCTAAATAAAGCATTAAAAAAAATTTTAAGTAAAAATTTCTTAATAAATAAAAAATATAAAGGGCGGGAAATTAGAACAGGTTAAAATTTTATTTACATACCCACCACATAAATCTTAAAACTTATTTATGATTTTACAACAATATTATTCTTTTAAATAAGTTTATAAAAGCATACCCACCCAAATTTATTTAAATTCTTTATATACACACCGCACGCAGAATAAAGCTATAAATATATACAAATTGTGAATTCTAATTTTTATTATGTTTGAAATTTTGCTAAACGTGCGTATATAAGATTTTTCAGTAAAAAGATTTTTAAATTTAAAAAAATCTAGGGTGGGCAGCTATAATTTCTAAATAAAACATTAAAAAAATGTTAAAATATATAACAAACCTAAAGGGAAAGGAATTAGAATAAATTAAAAAACTTATTTACCATATTTTTTTAACATATTTTTCATTTCATCTTCAAACTCTATATAGAATTCTAAATCTTCATTATTGATAGAAGGGTCTGCTCCGTTTTTTAATAAAAGCTCAAATATATCATATTTGTGATTTTGAGCAGCCACAATTAATGCAGTATTTCCTTCAGGATCATACATATCAAGATCAGCATTATTTTTTATAAAGAATTCTACAAGATTTATATTATCTCTCCTTACTGCCATCATTAATGGAGTATATCCGTCCCTTCCTTTTTTATTAATGTCTGCATTATTATCTAATAATATCTTTGCAATCTCTATCTTTTCTACAACAGTTAAAGCTGTAAGCCCATTATCATCTTGAAAGTTAATATCCCCTCCTTCAGATATATATTTATTTATTTCATCAGTTTTGGAATATAAAACATCAAAAATAAATTGAGTACTTTTTTTATATTCATCATCATGATACTTCTTAAAAATTTCATACATCTCAGCATTCCAATTTTCGTCAGCATAATATAAACATCTTCTGCCATAACCATCTCTTGCAAATACATCAGCTTTATTTTTTATTAAAATTTTAACTATATTAATATGATT
>CALXXQ010000054.1 GCA_944392715.1 uncultured Brachyspira sp. | reverse complement strand
AATACCGCTATCAAAGACTGAAGCTGTCCTAATACAGGAACTGCAACCTGAGATATAGGGTCAACAGTTTCTGATATACCAAATCCCATTTGAATATCAAAGAAATTTGCCATAACCTGATAGGCAGTAAATATAATAGACATAAGAAATCCTATTAATATACCAATAAGTGCTTCATTTAGAAGCGTTAAAAAATATTCCATAAAAGTAGGAGCAGCCTGAACAGATATATCAGCGACCAAAGGAAATATTGCAGCAGTAGCTGTAAAAGCAAGTGCCATTTTTATACTATTAGGAATAACATTAGATGAGAATAAAGGAGCTACCATAAGTATAGCTATAAATCTTACCATAATGAGCAGGTAAATCTGGAAAAAATTAACAAAATTATCCATTTCCTATTGTTCCTAACCTATTATAAACATTTATTATCTAGCTATACTAGGAAGTATGCTAAATAGTCTTACAGTAAAAGCACTTGTATAATTAAGCATCCAAGAAGCAAGCATATATATAACAGCAAGCATAGCTATCATCTTTGGAACAAATGTTAAAGTTTGCTCCTGAATACTTGTAGTAGCCTGAAGTATAGAAATTATCAAACCTACTATTATCGATACACCCAAAACAGGAGCAGAAAGAAGCATAAAAACCCATAATGTTTCCTGCACCAAAACAATAATTGAAGTATCACTCATAAAAATTCCTTAAAATAAATTAACTATATAAAAGCCAAATACTTTTTTATAATTACTGGAAACTTTGAACTATTTGAAGTATTAATAGTTTCCAGCCGTCAACTGCAACAAATAAAATTATTTTAAGCGGTAATGATATCATAATAGGCGGAAGCATTATCATACCCATCGCCATAAGTATAGAAGCAACAACCAAGTCTATAACAATAAAAGGTATAAATAAATATATTCCCATTTTGAATGCTATAGTAAGCTCATTTATTATAAATGCAGGTACTACTACTATAGTAGGTATCCTATTCAAATCATCTACTGTCTGAATATCTCTAAGCCTTATATTAGTATCACTTATACTTAGAAATAAATCCAAACTCTTCATACCATTTTCACCTCTTAAAGAGTTAAACATAAACATTCTTATAGGCTGTATTCCTCTGCTGTATAATTCATTAACTCCTATAGTTCCATTCAAATAAGGCTGAAGAGCCTCATTATTTACCTGAGTTAATGTGGGCATCATTATAAAAAATGTCAAAAACAAAGATAACCCCATAATCAATGCTCTTGGAGGGGTTTCTTGTAATGACAATGCTCTTTGAACAAAACTTAATACTATTGAAACTCTTATAAAACTTGTTGTCATTATTATTATTGATGGAGATAATGACAATATTGTTAAAAGGAATAATATTTGAAGTCCTAAACTTACTTGCTGAGGAGTCTGAGCTTGAGTTACATTTAATCCTATTGTAGGTATTGGTATTTGCGTGTTATTTTGAGCGTAAGCTGCCGCTGGTACAAGTAAACATAATACCAAAAATACCATAAGAAACTTTCGCATCTTGAGAACTCCAATTTTATAAATTTTTTCTTCTAAAAACGATAATATTTACAACTTCCATAAAGTTAACATATTATCATAAAATAGTCAAGTATTATGTTAACTAATTTACATTTCTATAATAACAAATTTATTATTTACAGTATCAATAACAGTATATAAAAATTTTTAATACAGTAAAACTAAACAAATAAACCCATTATATAACAGTTATAATAAACATCATCTATACAAAAAAAGTTCTTTACTTCACCTTCTATAAAAAAACCAAGAGATTTATATAGTTTTAAAGCTCTTTTATTATCAACTCTAACAGTTAATTCTATTTTTTTTATAGAATTTTTTTTGCTGTAATCAATAGCATAATTAATTAATTTTTTTGCTATCCCATTACCCCAATACTCTTTTAATACGCTTATACCTAAATTAACCCTATGCCTTACCCTTTTCTTATCCATACCTCTTAAATTGCATATTCCTACTATTTTTCCATCTTCCTCGTATATAAACATCTTGGTAGTAATGCTTTTTTGTATATTTTGTAAGAATTCCTCCTCTTTTTTTACATCTAATTCTCTCTCTTTAGAATCAGAAAGCATATAATCTGTTTCATCAGATACTTTTATGATGTAATTTATAACATTTTCAGCATCTTCTATATGTGCTTCTCTTATATTACACATAATTACCTGCACTATTTATTATCGGATTTTATTATGTAAACTATAATATGATAACTTATTTTTCTTTTTTTTCAATGAAATTTTTATTGTTTTTTTATCATTTTTTATTTACTATAATACAAATAAACAGTTAATTATTAAATATATTTTTTTTTAATAATTATTATTATTAATTTTACCAAAAATAATATACTTGGTTATAATTTATATATATTTTATAGCTAATTAGGAAATAGATATAATTTTATTATAATCGTTTTTGACGATTAGTAATAAGATAAGTTAATATATAATAAACAAAGCAATTATTCATTATTATCAGACTCCTAACACTATTATTGATGGGCTTATGGTTTTTCTAATCATAAGCCCATTAGTTTATTTACAATAAATGATAGCATTTTTAAAAAAAAGTTATACAATATTATAATATTAAATTAATTCTAAGGAATAAATGATGAAAAAACACTATTATTATTACTATCTGCTTTAATACTTACAATATCTTGTTCCAAAAATAATACAAATCAAACTAATATATTTGAAAGCATAAATGGTAAAGAATTCTATCTTGTAGAAAACCCTAAAATAACAATAGGATTTGAAAATAAAAGCGTATATGGAAATGCAAGCATAAATAGATACTTTACTTCTTTCACAATATCTAATAATCAAATAAATATAGGTACAAATATAGGAGCAACTTTAATGGCTGGAAATGATGAAGATATGAAAAATGAACAAACATTTTTAAATGATTTAAGCAAAATAAATTCTGTTTCATTGAATGGAGATCAATTATCGATGAAAACTTCAGATAATAAAGAGTTAGTATTCAAACAAAAACCAATAACTTACTCAGATTTATATCAAAGAGAGTTCATACTTGAAAATAAGTATCCTAATATAGGAATTACATTGGCTTTTGATACAAATAAAATTTACGGATTTTCTGGTGTTAATAGATATTTTGCAGGATATACTTTAACTAATGAAAATATGATTAGCATAAGCCCTATAGGATCAACTATGATGGCAGGACCTGAAGAAAACATGAATGCTGAAAGAGATTTTACATCACTACTTCCTGAAGCTTCTAATATAACATTATCAGTAAATACATTGGAAATAACAACTAAATCAGGAGAAAAATTAATATTCAGAGATAATTCTATAAATGATAATAAACTATTAGGAAGAAGTTTTAAGCTTCATAATTTATATAAATATCCTAATACAGAAATAACTATGTCATTTTATGGAAATAATAATCAAGTAATAGGATTCTCAGGAGTTAATAATTATAAAACTTCATACACTAATATAAATAAAAATGAAATAAAATTTGATATTATTACGGCAACTAAAATATCTGGTTCCAAAGAAGATATGGAGGCAGAAGAAACATTTTATAGTTATATAGATAATGCTAAATACATGTATTCAAAAGGCAGAGAATTATTAATAATACTTAATGATTCTACAATTTTAAGATTCATAGAAAATTATTTTGACCCTAAAGTATTAAATGGAAAGCAATTTAAATTATCAAATATGTTTGAAGGTACAGAAGTAACTTTATCTATAATGAGCAATTCATTTACAGGAAAATCTGGAGTTAATAATTATAATATACCATTCGAATTAGATGATGATAAAGTTATAATAAGTAAAAATGGAATATCAACTTTAATGGCTGGCCCTGAAGAAGATATGAAGGCTGAAGATAAATATTTAAGTCTTTTAAATAATGCCAATCACATATCTTATGATGATAATATTTTATGCATAAGAACTTCTGATAATGAGGTACTACTTTTTGATCTGATAAACTAAACATAATTTTTACTGTTTCTATTTATTTATGTTATATATAGTATAGCTACAAACGTCATTTGTTGCGCTCTTAAGATATATATACAAACCCATTACTTTTCACTCTATGAATCTATTTCATAGAGTGTTTCTTTATGAAAAATATAATAAAAAATATGTTGATTAATTAAATAATTATTTGTATAATATCAAATATATTAATATAGGATAAGTAAATTGAAAAAATTATTAGATAAATATAACAGCATAAATATAAAAAAAAAAAAAAAATTTTATATAGTATCAATGATAATAATATTCTCAGTAATCACTATTGTATTTTCAATTTTGATTGCTGATATAGTTTTGCAGCCGGATGTTCAGGCTGTAGAATTATATAAGCCTACAATACCTACAAAAATTTATGATATAAAAGGAGAAGTAATATCTGAATTTTTTACAGAACAAAGAGCATTGGTAGAATATAAAGATTTGCCTCCTCAATTAATAGAAGCAATAATATCTATGGAAGATAATAATTTCAAATCGCATTTCGGAATAGATATATTCGGTATATTCAGAGGTACAATAGGAAATATCTTAACAGGAAGAAGAGCAAGAGGAGCAAGTACTTTAACTCAGCAGGTTGCAAGAAATATAGTTCTTAAATCAACTGAAAGAACTATAACAAGAAAATTAAAAGAAATTTGGATTACATTCCAAATAGAAAAAAGACTCACAAAAGAAGAAATTGTTACCTTATATTTTAATCAAATATATTTCGGACACTCTGTATATGGTGTTCAGGCTGCAAGCAGATTTTATTTTAATAAAGATGTTCAAAATTTAGATTTAGCAGAATGTGCAATGCTTGCTACACTTCCGCCTGCACCTAATGCTTATTCTCCTATTAATAATCCTAATATATCAATAGCAAGACATAAAGTAGTTCTTAATAGAATGGCTGATTTAAAATTTATAACTAGAGATGAAGCTAATAAAGCTCATAAAGAATTTTGGGAATCATACACAGGAAAAATAGGAAGAAGAGGATCAACTGCATATAGTGCTTCAATAGACAGAGCTCCTTATGTTACAGAATATGTAAGAAGAGAGTTAGTAGACAAATACGGAGAGAAAGCTCTAAAAGAAGACGGACTTAAAATATACACTACTATAGATATAGAAAAACAGGAAGCTGCTCAGAAATTATTAACTGAAGCACTTACAGAATATAATAATAAATATGAAGGCGGCTCTATGGATATAGCTAATATCTATAATAGAGAAACTATAGATAAAGTAAAAATGCTTTCTATACTATTTAATCTTCCTGAAAATAGTGCTTATAATAAATTTAATATTGCTGTAAGAGATACTTTAAATAAGCATACTACTTTACCATTGGCATTAATATCTGATATATTTGGAATGGAAGAAGTTAATGATATAACAATGGAAGTTATGAAAGCTGATGAAGCAGAATTATCAAGACAAATAGAAGGTGCATTAGTGGCAATAGATCCTAGAAATGGATATATAGTTTCTATGGTAGGCGGTTCAGGATTTACAGCAAGAAATCAATTTAATAGAGCAACACAGGCAAGAAGACAAGCTGGAAGTGCATTTAAACCTTTTGTATATGCAGCTTCAATGGATGTTACTAATTATAGTCCTTCCACAGTTGTAAGTGATGCCCCTATTGGTTTTGTACCAGAGGAAGGAGAAGATGGAAAAGTTTGGATTCCTAAAAATTATTCTGGAAACTTCAAAGGAGATGTAAGTTTAAGATATGCTTTGGCTGCATCATTAAATATAGCAACAGTTAATGTACTCAATTATGTAGGTATTACTAATGCTATAAGATATGTAGAACCTATATTCCAAGCTGAGCCTGATTCGGATAAATCAAAAAGAATGTTCAATCATGATTTAACATTAAGTTTAGGTACAGGCTTATTTACTCCATTAGAGCTTACAACAGGATTTGCTGAATTTGCAAATGAAGGTAAGGAAGTTAATCCTATACTTATAAGATATGTTACTGACAGATATGGAATAGTTATGGATAATTTTGAAGATGAATTGAAGAAAGAAGTAACATTAAGAGGCGGACCTAAACAGGTTGTAAGTAAAGAAGTAGCATATATCATAAGCGATATATTAATGGGAGTATTAAGAGGAGGAACTGCTACAAGTGCTATGTATGAAGCTAAATTTACTAGAAAAGGTGCTGGTAAGACAGGTACTTCTAATGACTGGAAAGATGCTTGGTTTGTAGGATATACTCCTGAACTTGCTACAGGAATATGGATTGGTTTTGATTCATTCAAATACTCTTTGGGAAATAATCAGGTTGGAGGAAGAGTTGCTGCTCCTATATGGGGTAAATATATGGTAGAAGCTTTAAAAGAAGTTAAACCTACTTGGTATAATAAACCTGAAAATGTTGTTAGTATGAGAGTATGCGCTATAAGCGGAAAATTACCAGGACATTCATGCTACTCTTTCCAAACAGATTTATTTATAAGTGATAAAATACCAACTGAAACTTGTAATGTATGTTCTCATTATTTGGAAGACTCTAATGAACTTAATAATATAATAGATTCATTCCTTAACTATTAAAGGAATAAAAATGGATAAAAAGATAATAGGGAATATTAATTCTGATATTTTAAGATATAAAAACATATTTGCTATTCCTTCTATACATTCAAGAGTTTATTTTTCTTTGGCTGTAAGAGAAGCATTTGAGGAGTTTAAACCTGATATAGTAGCTATTGAACATCCTGCAAATTTTGCTGATTCTCTAAGAGAGGCTGTAAGCAGGCTTCCATTTGTGAGTTTAATAATAAGAGAAATTGAAAATGAAGCTGTATATATACCTATAGACCCATCAGATTCTATAATAGAAGCTGTTCGTCTTGCTATAGACGAAGAGATTCCTTTCTTTCCTATTGATAAGGATATAACTTCTATAAACTCTAATTCTCATTATCTTATGCCTGATGATTATGTTATGAAAAATATAGGTCTTGAAAAATTCTATACTGAAGTAAAAGCAAATTATATATTTCATAAAGATAAAACTGATGAAGAGAGAGAAATATTCATGGCTAAAAACCTTCATGAACTCTCTAAAAAATATAATAAAATACTCCTTGTTATAGGAATGTCTCATTGGGAAAATATTCTTTCTCTATTAAAAAAACTCGATGATGAAAAATTAGATAATAAAGAGAGAGATGAAATAATAAATAAAAAATTCTCTGAAGATGATGAAGAATATATATACACAGAACCTAAAATATATAATGTACATAAAGAATCATTAAATAAAGTATTAGGAGAATTTCCTTTTACAACTTATATGTATGAATTATATAGAAATGGTGAATTAGAAACTTTTGATAAAATAAATATCATAGAAACAATATTTAAAGAAGCTAAACTGAGATATAAACTTCCAATATCATTACTTCAGCAAAAAAATATGATGAAGTATTTAAGAAACTTATGTCTTTTAGATAATTATATTGTACCTGATTATATAGATATGCTCACAGCAGCAAAATGCATGATAAATAATGATTATGCATTAGAAGTTATGGAAGGTATGGAATACTATCCTCATTATACGGAAGAAGATGAAAACTACCCTACCATTAAATTAAATAGAGATCCTAGTACAAATGGTATGGAAGGAATGCTTAAAGATAAAAAAATAAAGCTTCATAAATATGATAATGTATGGAGAACATCTTTCAAAAAAGTTCATGTTACAACTCGTCCTAGTGAAAAATATGAAGGAGAATGGGAAGATGTTTGGAATAAAAGAACTAATCTTCTATCTCATATACCTGAAGATATACTTATGGAAAAGCATATGAATATACTTAGAGATAAAATAAGAAATATGCTCACAGAAGATAAGGCTAGAATTGAACCTTTTACTGTAAGTATCAAAGATGGTATTGATATGCGTGAAACTATAAGAAACTATTATAAAAATGAAATATATGTTAAAGAGATTCCAAAAATAAAGGGAAATATCGGACATATGGTTGTAATATTTGATGATGAGCATGACGAAGATTATGATTGGAATATAGTTTGGTATAGTGAAGCTCATGATGATAGCGATTTAATACTTTATTCTACAGAGCCTGGTAATACTCTTGTTGGACCTGGTATATCAAAATGCTATTTTGGAGGATATGCTTCTTTGATGCCTCCTCAAGCTCCTCATGATGTTTGGAGAGTATATCCTTATTTAAAAAAAGATGGAATTGTTAGAAATTATGCTGATTTACTTCTTTATACAGCTATAATATATTCTGTTGATAAGTATTTAGGATAGGTAGCACCTACTCCTCCGTCAAATATATTAAAAGATTTTGCTAAACAAAATTCTGTTGAAATAGTTTATGTTCCTCTTACTACATTTTCAAGTGAAACATTAAGAAAATTAAGACATTTTCATGTACTTGGAAATAAAAGACTTAGAAAAATTGCTGATGATTATATAATATAAATTATTTCAATATACATGCTACTCTAAATAAGGGGTGGGCGGGCGGGCAGAATAGATAAAAAATTTAATTGAAATTGATATTTCTAAATTAACATCAAAAATAATAATACTTTACAAATATTTATTTATATGGTTTAATTATGTTAACAATATAAATCAATCGGAAATATCATTATGGGTAAAACTTCATTAAAAGATATAATTGCAGTATCAAAAGAATTTAACTCTAAATGCAATAAAAATATTGAAAAATTAGATTCAAATAAAGAATTGGAAATATCCACCGACAGCAGAGATGATTTTGATGAAAATAAATTATTTTTAGCAATAAAAGGTGAAAAGTTTGACGGAAATAAATTTGCATTAGAAACTTATAACAAAGGATGCAGATATTTTATTTTAAGCGATGAAAGCATAAAACTTCCAGATGATGCTTTTATTTTTTACACAGATGATACTATACTTTTCTTTATAAAATTGGCAAGGGAATATAGAAGAAGATTCGATATACCTATTATATCAATAACAGGAAGCTGCGGAAAAACAACTACAAAGGAATTAACTCATCTCTTTTTATCTACAAAATATAAAGCATTAAAAACAGAAGGCAATTTAAATAATGAAATAGGAGTACCAAAAACAATATTTAATTTAGATAGTAGTTATGAAATATCTATCATCGAAGCAGGTATGAATCATAAAAATGAATTATTTAGAATATCAAATGCCATAGAGGCAAATACGGTTATAATAAATAATGTAGAGCCTGTTCATATTGCTTATCTTGGTTCTATAGAAAATATTGCATATGCTAAATCTGAACTTTTTAATCATACTAGAGAAAATGCTAATGCTATAATAAATAAAGATACTAATTGTGTTGATATATTAAAAGAAGAAGCTAAAAGAAATAATATAAAAAATATAATAGAAGCTGATATAAAAGAGATAATAAAAAAAGATAATAACACATTTGAATATAAAGGAATAATTTTTAAGCATAATCTAATTGGAGATTTTAATTTATATAATGTGCTTTCTGCATTAAAAGCAGCTGAAATTTATGATGTAGATTTACAAAAATGTGCTGATATTTTATTAACTTATGAATCTCAAAAAAATAGAATGCAAATAATAAATATAAAAGGCTGTAATATAATAAATGACTGTTATAATTCTAATCCTGCTGCTTTAAAAAATATGGTTAAATTTTTATCTCAAAGAAACGAATCAAAAAAAGTTGCCGTAATAGGTGATATGCTTGAAACAGAAACTGAAAACTCATCTTATCATAAAGATATAGGAAAAATTATAAATGAATTAAAAAATATCAATACTGTTATCGCAGTTGGAAAACATTCAAAAGATATTTATGATATTATTAATTGCGAAAAATATTATTTTGAAGAAGCAAAAAATTCTATAGAAAAAGTAAAAGAGTTTTTAAAAGATGATACTGTTATATTAATAAAAGCATCATTAGGTATGGGATTTGCTGTGATAATAGATTCTATAAAGGCTGAAATAAATGAATAAGTTAATACAAAATAATTCTATAATAGCTTTCATATTATTAGATGATAAAAATTTAAATGATTTTTCTTCGCAGTTAAAAGAAGATTGGGATATAGATATAACAATAGTAAGTTATAATAATAAAAACACATTTAGTATAAACAATATAGATTTTAAATATGAGCTTGCTCCATTTAATGTACCTGATAATGAAGCTGAAATATTAATGAATTATAATGATATAGATAATGAAACAAGACAAAAGATATTGAATCATAAATCATTTTTATCTATCAATGCAAGCAGTGATAATACTGATTTTAAAGATATTGCTTTAACTTTCAGTAAATTATGCTACTCTATAATAAAGATAAATAATGTATCTGCTGTTTTAATGGGGGAAATTAATCTGCTTATTTCTAATAGTACATATTTATTTGAGATGAATGAATATATAAAAAATAATAAATATTTTCCTACTCGTTTATGGGTTAGAGTTGATGTTTTTTCTGATAATAATGGAAATCATGCTTATACGGAAGGGCTTAAAAATTTTGGCAAATATGAGATTATGGCTTATAAAACAGTAAGAGAAGCTGATAGTATCATAAATTTATTAATAATATTATCAAGAAGCATAATAGAAAATAATTTAAATCTTGAAGACGGAAATACTATGCAGACAGACGATGATTATGTAGGAATGTTCAAATTCTTTGATAATAAATTTATAATGCTTGAGAAAAATCTAAAAGATATAAATAAAAATCAATAAATAATAAAAAGGCTATATATAAAAAAATATATATAGCCTATATAATCATTTACTGTTTTTGCATAGATGAATTGGAATTATCATTTTTGCTCATTGAATCCATACCAGATATACTATAACGCATTTCAGTATCAGCCATTACATTTTTCATATTATAATAATCTAATACTCCAATATTACCTTTTTTAAGTGCTTCAGCAATAGCAAGAGGCAATTGAGATTCAGCTTCAACAACTTTAGCCTTCATCTCTTCAACTTGAGCACGCATTTCCTGTTCACGAGCTATAGCCATAACTCTTCTCTCTTCGGCTTTAGCCTGAGCAATTTTCTTATCAGCTTCAGCCTGATCAATTTGTAAGAAAGCACCAATATTGCTTCCAACATCAACATCAGCAATATCAATAGAAAGTATCTCAAAAGCAGTACCAGAATCCAATCCCTTAGCAAGAACTACTTGAGAAATTCTATCTGGATTTTCTAATACTTCTTTATGAGAAGCAGAACTACCTATAGTAGTAACTATACCCTCACCTACTCTAGCAATAATAGTTTCTTCTCCAGCTCCTCCAACAAGTCTGTTAATATTAGTTCTAACAGTAACCCTAGCAGTAGCCTTAACCTGTATACCATCTTTAGCAACAGCAGCAATTAAAGGAGTAGCAATAACTCTAGGAGAAACAGAAGTTCTTATAGCATCAACCAAATCTCTTCCAGCCAAATCAATAGCAGCAGCTCTTTCAAATGATAAATCTAATGAAGCTTTATCAGCAGCAATTAAAGCATCAGCAACAGCAGTAGGATTTCCTCCAGCTAAATAATGCGCCTCAAGTTCATTACTTCCTATTTTTAAACCAGCTTTCCATAATTTTATTTGATTTAATACTATAAGCGAAGGATTAACTCTTCTCAAACGCATAGTAAGTAATGTTATCATATTTATTCTTACACCAGAAAATAAAGCAGTAACCCAAAGACCTATTGGGAAAAAACGTAAGAAAATAATTATAAATAATAATATTATTACTATTCCAATAAACATTGGAATAACAGGAATATATCCAAAATCTAATAACATAATAAACCTCCTATATTTTTATATAAATTAATTATGAACATAAGTCCCTATAGTTTCCCCAGAAATAGCTTTTGTTATATTGCCAACTTTATTCATATTAAATACTCTTATAGGCATATTATTATCATTAGCCATAGCAAAAGCTGTCATATCCATTACTCTTAAATTCTGATTAATAGCTTCTTTAAAAGTTATATTATCATACATTTTTGCATCTTGATTCTTTTTAGGATCTTTATCATATACCCCATCAACATTAGTACCCTTTAATACTATAGAAGCTCCAATTTCTAAAGCTCTAAGTATTGCTGTACTGTCTGTTGTAAAATAAGGATTAGAAGTACCGCCTGCTATTATCAAAACATTTCCTCTTTCTAATATACGAATAGCTTTATCCCTTTCAAAACCTTCTATCATACCCTCAATATTAAAAGCAGAAAGTATTTGAGTAGGAGTACCTGCCGCCATAAATCTGTCTTTTAAAGCTATAGCATTCATAATAGTAGCAAGCATACCCATAGAATCAGCAGTTGCCCTTACCATTCCTGTTTTGTCAGACAATTGCATACCTCTAAAAATATTTCCGCCACCAACAACTACAGCTATTTGAGTATCATTTCCAGCCTCTTTCATCTCTAATGCTATTCTATCAACAACATTATTATCTATACCATATTCTTTTTGACCAAGTAAAGCTTCACCTGATATTTTAAGCAATACTCTCTTTTCCATCTATCGACCTCTTTATAAAGTTAATTTTTACAATTATACTATTTTTTTCATATATAATCAAGATTTAATATTTTAAGATTATTAAAAGTCTAAAAATTTTTTTAATGCATCATTTGTAAGTCTATAAACTCTCGCATCCTTAACCATTTCAGCACCTGTTGATAAATAAAAATCTATACTTGATTTATTCCAATCTAAACACTGCCATTCAAGCCTACCGCAATTTCTATTAAAAGCTATTTTAGCAACTTCTTCAAATAATTTTTTACCGTATCCAAATCCTCTATATTTTTCATTGACATATAAATCATCTAAATAAAGTCCATGCCTTCCAACAAAAGTAGAAAAAGTTTCGAAAAATACAGCATGCCCCACAGGAATATCATCTTCAAAAGCAATAATTACCTCTGCTTTTTTCTTATCAAAAATATTTTCTTTTAAACATTCTTCTGTAAGACTTAGTTCATGCTCTAAACTCTCATCAACAGCAAGCTCTTTTATAAATCTCATTATAGTAGGTATACCTTCAGTAGATGCAAATCTAATACTAAATTTTTTATCACTCATTTATAAAAACCTTTAATTATTCTTTTTATTCTAAAGCAAATCTTTTTAAAATATCATGACTTAATCTATATGTAGTCCAATCTCCCATTTGTATTGCCTTAAGAGATAAATAAAAATCAATACTCGGTTTATTCCAGTCCAAACATTGCCAATCAAGTCTCTAGCATCCTCTTTCAACAGCAATTTTTGCAACCTCTCTCAAGAGCTTTTTACCATATCCCAATCCCCTGCAATTAGGTGTAATGTATAAATCTTCTAAATATATTCCAGCCTTTCCCAAAAAGGTAGAAAAATTATGGAAAAATAATGCATATCCTATTTCAATATCATTTTCTAATGCTATTAATACTTCGCATTTTTTCTTTTCAAATATCCATTCTCTAAGTATCTCTTCTGTAGCAGTAACTTCATGCTCCAATTTTTCATAACTAGCAAGCTCTTTTATAAATTTCAATATCACACAAACATCTTCAGCAGCGGCAAATCTAATACTAAATTTTTTATCACTCATTTATAAACCTTTATATTATTTTAAATTATTAGGATTCAAACATTTAAGACTATCAATAACAAATAATCCGTCTTTTCTTATCAATTTATCATCAAAATAAATTTCGCCGCCGCCATACTTTTTAGTCTGTATACATACTAAATCCCAATGTATTTGAGAATCATTTCCATCAGGAGCTTCATCATAACAAGAACCAGGAGTAAAATGAAAACTTCCCATAATTTTTTCATCAAATAATATATCCTTCATAGGCTCTGTAATATAAGGATTAACTCCTATAGCAAACTCTCCTATATATCTAGAACCAGCATCTGTATCAAGTATTTTATTTATTCTTTTTGTATCATTACAAGAAGCATCAATTATCTTTCCATTTTTAAACTCGAATTTAATATTCTCATAAGTAAATCCATCGCTGTATAAAGAAGGAGTATTATAAGTTAAAACTCCATTAATAGAATTCTTCACAGGAGCAGTAAATACTTCTCCATCAGGTATATTCATTTCACCAGCACATTTTATAGCAGGTATTCCTTTAATAGAGAAAGTTAAATCAGTACCTTTACCAACTATTCTAACTTTATCTGTCTTATCCATAAGTTTTACCAAATTATCCATAGCCTTAGACATCTTAGAATAATCCAAATTACAAACCTTAAAATAAAAATCTTCAAATTCATCGGTACTCATAGAAGCCTGCTGAGCCATAGCCGCTGTAGGATAATTCATAACAACCCATTTAGTATTTTTTACTCTCTCCTTCATATGCACAGGATTTAAATAAAACTTTTCATATATTTTATTATTCTCCATTTTTACAGATGAGTTTTCAGCACTATTTAATCCTCCCCAGATACCAACATAAGCGTCCATTTCTTTCATAAGCATTAAATCAGATTTAGCCCAAGTTTTCATCTGCTCTTCATTACATTGTTTTAATAATTCTCTCATTATATGCGGATCATGATTCCATACAAATGGACTAGCACCTATTTTATAAGCTTCATTTATGATAGCTGTTACTAAATTTCTTTCATCTCCTTCACCATATGATTTTATTAATATTTTTTCACCTTTTTTTAATTTACATGAATAATTAACTATTGTCTTTGCTAACTTTTCTATCCTTGAATCTTTCATAATATATCCTCAATATTTTTTAACTTTTTAATATAGAAACAAAACTATAATTTATTATTTTATATAATTAATAAATAATAATCAATATATAAATATTATAAAATAGTATGGAAAAAATATTATTTAGATATATAATTTAGAAAACATAAATTAGGATAAAAAATGAAAAACATTGCATCAATAATAATATTTATAATTATATTTAATTCTTTTTTATATGCAGCAAATAATGCTAAAGATGTTGAAGGTTTTTGGGGTATGCCTGAGAAACCTAAAGGAAGAATGAAAGTAGCTAAAATAATAGTTATTGATAATAAAGTATATGCTTATGGAATAGCATTGCATGATGATGTAAAAAGTACATTGGATATACATAATCCTAATAAATCATTGAGAGATAAAGATTTAAAAGGATTAATATTTATATATGATATAGAGTTTAAAGACGGAGAGTGGCAAACTGGCAGAATATATCATACAGACCAGGGAAGTACATACTATGCTAAAATAAGTTTATCAGAAGATAAAAATACTTTATTTTTAAAAGCTTCATTAGATAAAAATGGTGTGGTAGGCGACACTGTAAAATGGACTAGACTTTCAAAAGAAGAATCAAATAAATATTCTGATATACCAATAAATAAATTACGCACTATAGAAGGAAAAGGAATATAAATATTATTTGCTTTCTTCTATAATTTCTGCTTTACTGAAATTATATATTCCAAATATATCATAAATAACATTTGTAAGATTTTTATTTTGCATTATAGTAGAAGAATAATAATATAAAGGAATAATTGCCATATCATCCATAGCAATATCTTCAGCATTATGTAAATACATGCTTCTATCAATATCATTTTCAGCAATAGAAGCATTTATTAAAGCATTATCAAATTCAGCATTGCTATATCTTCCTTCATTTAATACATAACCAGTTTTAAGCAAAGATAAAAAAGCAATAGGATTATTATATCCTCCAATCCAGCTTTGTCTTGCCATATCAAAATTACCATATCTTCTAGTCTGCAAAAGAGATGCCCATTCTTCCTGCTTAATTACCATATCAATATTTAATGCTTCTTTAAGCATAGTTTGTACACTCTGAGCAACTGTAACATGAAAACCTGGATTAGTTATAAATTCAAATATAGGAAATCCTCTTCCTTCTGGATATCCGGCATCAGCAAGCAAAGCTCTAGCCTCTTCAATATTTTTTTGATAATCTTCAGACTTTGTAGAAAAATATTCCTCTTTTTTAGTTCTAAAATCATTTGTACTATCAGCATCTTTTATATTATAAGGTACAATGGCAGAAGCTGGTATCTCACCTCCTTTCATTATATTACTCACAATATATTCCCTATCTATAGCAAGAGAAATAGCTTTTCTTACTCTGGCATCATTAAATGGCTTTTTTCTATTATCAACTTCATAAAAATAAAGCGATATATTTGTAACTGTTCTTGCTATGCCTTCTTTTAAAAGTCTTTCTCTATCATTTATAGGAGTATTATAATAAAAGTATATTTCATTATTCAAAATTGCGGACATAGCTGTATCATCATTATCTATAAATTCAAAATTTATTATATCAGGTTTTATTTCTTTATAATTCCAATAATCTGTATTTTTTCTAACTACGAGTCTAAAATTATGATCCCAACGAACAATCTGAAATGCACCATTTCCAACCATGGTCTCTGTTTTTAAAGTCCAGCCTTTTTCATCTTTACTAACAATATCCTCTCTTAAAGGAGTATATGCACTATGAGATACCAATTCTGGAAAATAAGGTACTGGATATTCTAATTCAACATATAAAGTTTTATCATCTATAGCTTTTGCACCTAATGTATCTTTATCTTTATTTCCCATCATAATATCATTAGCATTTTTTATAACATCTAAAAATATAGAATATGAAGCAGAGTTTTTAGGATCAACCATACGCTTCCAAGCATATACAAAATCTTTAGCTTTTACATCCAATCCGTCAGACCATTTAGCATTACTTCTAATATTAAAAATATATATTGTATTATTATTTGATGATGTCCAGCTTTCTGCAGCAGCTGGTATTATATTATTATTCTCATCTCTAACAGTTAAATTTTCAAATAAATGTGATGTATATATCATAGCATCTGTAGCTGAGTTTATAGTAGGGTCTATAGTTTGAGGTTCTGGTCCCACTGAAACAGTTATTTCATTTAAAATATTTTTAGGTCCTTTATGGCATGATAATAAAAAACAAATAAAAACAAATGATATGATTAATATATTCTTTTTCATAAAATTATATTCCAAATTTATAATTACTGTTTTTAATATCGAAAAAAAATATAATTAACTAATTAAAATATTTTATACATAATAATTATTTTATTCAGTTTCATATATTAATATTTTATCATTATCTATAATATTTCTAAAACTATCACTTACAGCATTATAATCAATAATATCTGTTATATAAATTAAATCACTTTCTTCAAAATCATCTTTTAATCTTGACATCTCATTTAATGTTAATTTTCTATTAATATCTATAGCTATATCAATATCTGAAAATTTTTTATTGGTATCTTTTACTCTTGAACCAAATATATATACCTTTCCATTGGATATATGATTTTTTAGAATATTTTTTATAATTTGAATTTCATTTTCACTGAGGCTAATCATTCATTATTTTCCTCTAAATGTTTTAAAAGATATTCAGCATAAGGTAAAAATTTTATTGCCTCATTAAATACTTCCTTAGAAATTTCAGTTGAATAAATATGAGAAGTTGAATTTCTAGCATCTTTAAATTTTATCCATTTTTCAACATCATCTATAAGTAAATGCTTTGCTGCTAATCTAAATAATTCTTTTTTTGTTATATCATTAGTGATATCTGGACTTATATTTTCATTGAGCCATCTTTGTATAAATTTCCAGCTTTGTTCAAATGCTATTTCAAAGTTTTGTATTACTCCTGATTTTATAGTAAGTATTAAATCTTCATCGTTGGTTTCTATTTTATTATATACATCAATTGATTTTTTTAATGCAATTATTGATTTTTTCAAACTATCTAAATTTAATACCATTATAAAACCTTAAAAATAGGGTGCCTTAAATATTTTAAGACACCCAATAAAATATTAATAATTTTTTTAATTATTTTAAAGCAATATTATAAGTATCCATTGCTATAGCTTTTTCCTCATCAGTAGCTATAACATAAAGTTTAATAGGAGCACCATCTTTTTCAAAATTAGCGCATCCTATAGCTTTAGAATTTTTATCAGCATCGCATTTAATACCAAGTTCATCTAAACCTTCAAGTATTCTTCCTCTGATATAAGCACTATTTTCACCTATACCGCCTGTAAATACGATACCATCAACATGACCAAGTACAGCCATATAAGAACCAATATATTTTTTAACTCTATAGCAGAACATAGTAATAGCAAGTTCAGCTTTAGGATTAGTCTTAGCAGCCTCTTCTAAGTTTCTCATATCATTACTAACACCAGAAACGCCTAAAAGACCGCTTTTTTTATTTAATATATTATCCATATCTTTTGCAGATATATTTTCTTTAGCCATCATAAAAGTAGCAACAGCAGGATCCATATCTCCAGATCTAGTACCCATTACTAAACCTTCTAATGGAGTTAAACCCATACTAGTATCAACAGATTTACCTTCTTTTACAGCAGTAACACTAGCACCGTTACCTAAGTGGCAAACTATAACATTAGCATTAGGTTTATTAGCTGCTTTACAAAACTCACCGTAAACATATTTATGAGAAGTACCATGGAAACCATAACGTCTAACTTTATATTTATCATACCATTCATGAGGAACAGCATATGTATAAGCATAATCAGGTATAGTTTGATGGAAGCTAGTATCAAAAACAGCAACCATTTTTACATCCTTTAATATTTCTTTACAAGCGCTTATACCCTGTAAACCAGCTGGGTTATGCAAAGGAGCCATATTGCAGCAAGCTTCAATAGCTTTTACAGCATCATCAGTAATTAAAGTACTATTACTAAATGATTCTCCGCCATGTACTACTCTATGTCCTACTCCTGATATTTCACTCATATCAGATATAACACCCACTTCTTTATCAACTAAAAGGGAGAAAATTAAAGACATACCTGCTTTATGATCTGGAACTTTTTGTTCTAATTTTTTTTCTTTTCCTTTTTCTACAGCAGTATGTTTTAAAGCACTTGTCTCTTCACCGATTTTTTCTAAAAGACCTTTAGCTAATACTTTTGCTTCTGGCATAGCAAATAATTGATATTTGATGCTTGAGCTTCCTGAATTTATTACCAATACATTCATAAAATGACTCCATATAATATTATAATAGTTTAATTATACCATACTCCGTATATTTATCAATGAAATTTTTATTTATTATAATGAAATATAAAATACATATAAATATTTTACAATTTTAACTTATATTTTATTAATTAATATTTTTTAATATTTCCATCTGCATCAAATAATACATCTATGTATATAGGTTTATTAGGCTTATATGAATTATCATGTGCTCTTAAAGATTGTACTGAAGATGTAGGGATTGTAATATTTATAAAATTTGGATTTCCGCCTATATATGTATCTTTATTTAAAGCTAATTCTATTTCTGAATTTAACTTTTTTGTTACTAAATTTTTATAAGATGAAGTTAAAGAACCATTATAAACAACTAAAGCTCCAGGGTATAATTTTATATTATCTCCTGGATTAGAAATAACTAAAGAAGCTCCATTAACTTCATTATTATATATTCCTCTAATCCAATTAAATAATATTTCCTCCCAAGTACTTCCTAAATATGAAACTGAATTAACAATTTTACTATAATCATTATTTTGAGAAGAAGATGCTATTTTTTTAAACACATTCGCATCATTTCCTGAACGCTGATAAATCCAATTCATAAATACTGATGCTGAAGGGTAATTAGCAAAAATTCCTAAAGGAAGATCCCAAGTATAAAAACAATAATATCCATTCATTAGATAATTAAATGATTCTATTCTGCTTGTAACTGTATCAGGATTAAATAAGATAGATGCAGATTCTGAAAGAGCTTCATTTAACCATGATGACATCTCTCTGCCTTTCTCCAAAGCATTTACATTAAAATTAATTAAATGCTGTAATTCATGAAATATAGTACCAGATATAATATTAGGATATGAATTAGCAAAATCAATATCCATATATAATATTTCTCCTGAATTAAATCTTCCATATAGATCTGTTCGATTAAAATAACCTGATATTAAAGTTTCCGAACTTTCTATATTAATATTTAATAATAAAATAATTATCTTTCCATTATTATCAACATCTGTATGATTACCATATATATCAATCATTTTATCATAGCATTCATTAAATTTAGATGATATTAGATTAAGACTATCAGTTCTTAAACTGTATCCTGATTCTACATATATAATCAATTTTTCATCTTCCAATGTCTTATCAAATTTAGCATAATCAATTACTCTTTCATCAGAAGAATTAAATCTCATAACATAATAACGATTATCTAAACCTATGGGATAAAAGCCAATTAAAGAGCATGATCCTATAAATATAGTCAAAAATATAGAAAGTAATAATAATATAATTTTCTTCATAAGATATTTATTTATACAGTTATATTCATTATACAGTAAATATATAAAAAGTAAAATATTTTTTATATTGTTTTATTATTTAAATATAAAATATTAATAATCTATCTAAACTTTCTACTATTTCTTTTTTACCCAAACAATAGTATATCTGTCAAAAGATTTACTTTTATCTGCAAGCCATAGTTTTTCTTTTTTTATTTTAGCTTCAATTGTGATTACTTGTCCCTGATATTTTGCATATTCTTCAAAAAATTTTTTATCAAAATAATAATCTCTATCTTCAGCTGATATGACAACATTTGGGAATATAGAAGTTCCAACTACTCTAACTGTACCAGTTATATATTCCTTTTTGGCAAAAATCATGAATATAAAAATAAATATGTATAAATATTTTATAATTTCTCTATAAATTATTTTCATATATATTCTGAAGCCTTAATATTTTTTTATTTTTCCATCATTGCCAAATAATATATTTCTGTATTTAGACTTATAATTTTGACTAACTTCTGAAGAGCTATTATACGATTTTGAAGCTCTTAGAGAATATGAAGAATTAGGAATTGTAATATTGATAGAAGATGGACTTGAACCAATATATGTATCTTTATTTAGAGCTAATTGAATACCAGAAGATAAACTCTTAGTTACTAAATTTCCTGAACTATTTAATGATCCTGAATATGCAACCAAAGCACCTGGATATAATTGTATACTTGCTCCTGATTTAGAAAGAGATAATTTGGCACCTGAAATTTCATTATTAGCTACTGCCTCAATCCACTTTAATAATAGACTATCCCAAGAGTTTCCTATAGCTAAAGATGAAACAGAATTAACAACCCTAGTATAATCATTAATTATATAAGAACCAGCTATAGTTTTAAATATATTTGAATTATTTCCAGAGCGTTTATAAAGCCAATTCATAAATACTGATGCTGAAGGATAATTTGCAAATACATCTATAGGGAGATCCCAAGTATAGAAACAATAATAGCTTATATTATTAAATTCATTTATTCTTGAAGTAACTGTAGTAGGACTAAATAAAACTGAAGTAGATTCAGAAAGAGCCTCATTTAGCCATAAAGACATCTCTCTGCTCTTCTCTAAAGCATTTACATTAAAATTAATTAAATGCTGTAATTCATGAAATATAGTACCAGCCATATAACGCGGAGAAACATTTAGAGACATCAAATCCATATACAATATTTCTCCATTATTAAATTGCCCTAATAAATCTAATGGATAAAAATAACCTGTAACTGAAGAAGATGAACTAGATGAATTAATATTAAATAAAAGAATTTTTATTTTACCATTATTATCAACATCTGTATGTTGTCCATATACAGAAATCATATCATTATAATATTTATCAAACTCTTGAGATATATAAGATGCTGCACTTGATGGTGCGCTATATCCAGACTCCACATACATTATAAGATTGTCAGATTCATAAATTTCATCAAATTTTACATAATCGACCTTCTGCTGATCATAAGAATTAATTCTTAAAACATAATAATTATCATCTAATCCTCCTGGATTAAAACCAATTATGGAACATGAGCCTATAAATATACTCAAAAATACAGAAAATAATAATAATATAATTTTTCTCATATGTAATTTTATTATACAATAAATTATAAAAAAGTAAAATATTTTTTATGGAAATTATCTTTATATTGTTTTAATTATAAATTATAAACTTTTATTTTTTATCAAAATAATTTATAATATTATAATAAATAATGAATAATAATTTAATAGCGGGGGAAAAATGATGAAACAATTAAAAATGGTTATAATACTTATGTTTATATCCGTACTAGCATTAAATGCAAACACAATAGAAGATGAAATATTTAGATTAATTAATTTAGAAAGAAGCAAAGTAGCACTTCCGCCTCTTCCAAACAATCAAAGACTTCATTCTTTGGCTTTATATCATGCTGATAATATGGCTAAAAATAAATTTTTCAGCAATACAGATTTAGAGGGATTAGATTCAAAAGCTAGACAAGTTAAATTATATCCTGAAATGGTTGGAAATATTAGCGAAAGCTTGGGTAAATTGGATGTTATACCTTTTACTGACAAAAAAGCTGCTGAAAGTATTGTAAAAAATATGATGTCTACTCCAGACAGCAAAAAAAATATATTGGATAAAAACTTTAATGCTATAGGTGTCGGAGCTGTAAAAAGAGGTGTTGGAGTATATGTTACTGTAACTTTTGCTGATATTGTAGCTGAATCTGTAGATTTCAAACCTAATGCTAAATTAGGAGATGATATAAATGTAAAATATAGAATATTAAATAAAGCTGCTTTTACAGATTTTAAATTAGCTGTAGAAATGGCAGATAAAGAAGCAAGAATTACAGGCGATGATGGAAAAACATACATAGGAAAAGTAATTTATGATGTAAAAGATATGGGTAATGGAATATTAGGAAGAACTTTCAAATCTGAATATGGTACAGGAGATTATAAAATTTCTATCCTTTATAAAGGACAGCATTTCCTAAGTAATGTAAGAACTATAACTGTAGAATAAAAAATATTATAATGAAATTTAGAAGAAGATTTAATATAAAAAGCGGCATAGATTTAACCCCCATGATAGATATAGTATTCAATTTACTTATATTTTTCATGGTGGGTTCAACAATTATAGATACTCCTCAAATAGAAATAAGCCTTCCAAAATCTACATCTGCTGTAGGTGCTGAAAAAAATGAATCAATAGTAGTAAGTATATCCAAAGATGGAAATAAATATATAAATGGATATTTGGTTCAGGATATTGATGCAGATCTAAAAAAATTAGCAGATACAGAAGGTGAACTTGAAAAGCCTGTAGAAATAAGATCCGATGAGGATGTAAAAACTCAGGTATTAATATCTGTTATAGATAGTGTAAAAAATGCTGGTTTTACTAGACTCAGCATAGCAACCGAATCAAAACAAAATAATTAAATATTGGTAACTAATCTTTACTTTCAATACAAATAAGATATAATAACATAATAATAGTTTAGGAGATAATATTATGTTATATATCATTATATCTTCAATAGTTATCATTTTATTAATAATATTAATCATAATATCAAATAAGGTTGTAAATATAATATTTATAAAAGGAGATAAGCCTGTACTTCCTGTTTTTAAAAGAGATGCAGAAGAAACTGAAGAAGATAAACTTAAAAAGAAAAAAAGAAAAGAATGGTTTGAAAATTCTCAAAAAGATGTTTATGTAACTACAGAAGATAATTTGAAATTGCATGCTCATTTAATAGAAAATAATAATAGTGATGTATTTGTAATAATAGCACATGGATATGAAGGAAGAGGTGCATATATGAGATACTTCGGTGAAAAATTATATGATATGGGATACAATATACTTTTGATAGATTTAAGAGCTCATGGAAAAAGCGAAGGTAAAATATATAGTTTCGGATATTATGAAAAATAGATATATTATCTTGGTGTAATTATATTAATTCAAATTATAATAATAAAAAGATAGTTCTTTTTGGGGTATCTATGGGAGCAACAGCTATGATGATGTGTATGGGAGATAAAAATCTTCCTAATAATGTCAAAGCATTAATAGATGACTGCGGATTTACTGAAGGTTATGAACAGATAGCACATAGGGTTAAGCTTCTTCATAAATTACCATTTTTTCCATTTATCCCAATAATGTCTGTAATAACAAAAATAAGATTAGGATTTTCATTTGGAGATGCTAATGCTCTAAAACATTTAAAAAAATCAAATACACCATGTCTATTTATACATGGAGATAAAGATTGGCTTGTACCTTTTACTATGTTAGATAAATTATATAATGCATGCAATTCTAATATAAAAGAAAAATTAGTTATAAAGGATGCTAATCATATAGAAGCAGCTTTACAAGATGAAGAGTTATATTGGGGAAAGGTAAAAAACTTTATAGAAAATAATATAAATTAATAAAAACACTTACTTCAAATTATAATTTTGCAGTAAGTGTTTTATTTTTTAATAATAAATATAACTATTCTCTAAATTGTAATGAATATAAATATTGGTATTTACCGCCTCTTTTCATCAATTCATCATGAGCACCAGATTCTATTATCTGACCATTCTCTACAACACATATATAAGTGGCATTTTTAATAGTAGAAAGTCTATGTGCTATAACGAATGTAGTTTGAAGATTAATAATTTCATTTAAAGCTTTCTGAACATACATTTCACTCTCTGTATCTAATGCACTTGTAGCTTCATCAAGTATTAATATTGAAGGTCTTTTTACAACGGCTCTTGCTAATGCTATACGCTGACGCTGACCTCCTGAAAGCATAACACCTCTAGGACCAATATGAGTATCATAACCATTAGGTAATTTTAATATAAACTCATCAGCATGCGCTATTTTAGCAGCCCTCACTAAATCATCATCTGTTGCATTAGGATTGGCATATAAAATATTTTCTCTGACCGTACCATAAAATAATATATTTTCCTGAGATACAACTCCTATCTGATTTCTTACACTTCTAGTATTTAATTCATTTATATCAATACCATCAAATCTTATAACACCTTCGCTTGGAGTAAATAATTTAGGTATTAAGCTTATCAAAGTAGTTTTTCCGCCTCCAGAATTACCTACAAAAGCTACAACATCACCTTTTTTTACATTAAAACTTATTGGTCCTAAATGAAAAGGTTCCGCATCATTTCTTCTAGGATATTCAAAATGAACATTTTCAAAAGTTACAGAATGTTCTAAAGGCTTCATTTGTTTTTTAGTAGGATCATCAACATTCTCAGCTGGTAAATCTATTATTTGAAATACTCTTAAAGCTATATTTTTAGTAAATTGCAAATTTATAAATATACCAGATAAATCTCTTACAGGAGTTGATATATTAAGCATATAAAGCAAAAATCCCCATAAAAACTCAAAAGGCATTTCACCTTTAAATATTAAAAATCCGCCATATGCAAGTATAATAAGCATAGCAGCTATCATAACAAGCTCAGTCATTGGTCTGTTTAATGATGTAAGCAAACTCATCTTTCTCATTAAATTTATTAATTCACTATATAGAGATTTGTATCTGCTAACTTCTTGATCTTCCTTAGAAAATATCTTTATAACTTCTATTCCTCTTATATCTTCCTGTATCACAGATGTTGTACTTCCAAGTAAATTCTGCTGTGCTGTAACTCTATTTCTAATTAATTTTGAAACCTTATCTATACCTAAACCTATAAGAGGAGCCGCTATAAAACAGGCTAATGTAAGTTTAACATTCAATATTAAAAGCATACATAGTGTAAGTATTAAAGTCAAAGGAACTGTTATCATATTAGGCAATGTTCCTGATAAAAAACCTTCTATAGTACCTGATTCATTAATTACTCTGCTCATTAAATCGCCTTCTTTTTCCTGCTTAAAATATGCAATATCTGTATTCATTAATCCTTTCATCATATCTGCTCTAACATCTTTACCTATTTCCTGAGCTGTAAATGCAAAAAGGAAAGTTTTAACATAATCAAAACCAACCCTAAGTATTACATATATGAATCCTATTATTATAATAAAAGCAAATTGTGCCATAATTACAGGATTTGCAATAGAATCTGATGTCAAAAATTGCTGAGCTAAATCTTTTGTATCAAAATTACTAAATTTAGCTGTTAAATCTGCCACAAATGGTATTTTATCTAAAATATCAACTCTCTTTCCTCCTGTTATAGCTATCGCCATTTGTCCGAAAAATGGAGGAAGTATATTTATTATAGTATATCCTACACTTAAAATAAAAGATGGTATAAATAATTTTTTATGACGCATAGCATAAGAAAACATTCTTCTATATGGATGTTTTTCAATATTTGAATAATATTTTTTTACATGTTCTTCTGTAACAGCACCATTATCAAAAGGTCTAGTATCTTTCTTAAAAAATTCTTTTATCTTTTTTAGCATAAATTAAATTTCCTAAATTAGTATTTTATTGAAATATCAAATATTTTATATTACGACTATAATATTTCAATAATTAATATTCTATTAAGTTTTCTCCGTACTCTAAACGTAATTTTCTATCAGCCATATTAGCAATGGAAACAGAATGCGTCACTATAATCAAAGAAGCATTACTTTGTTTTGTCATATTCCATAGCAATTCTCTAACTAATTCAGCATTCTTTTTATCCAAATTACCTGTAGGCTCATCAGCTAAAACAACACTAGGCTTATTTATTAATGCTCTAGCTATAGCTACTCTCTGAGCCTCACCTCCTGAAAGCTCCCCTATTCTATGCTCCATTCTATCTTTTAATCCGACAGTTTCAAGAAGTATCTGAGCTTTTTCTTTTGCTTCTTTCTTATTATATTTAAGCATTAAAGAAGGTATCATAACATTTTCTATAGCACTAAACTCTCCAAGTAAATTATGAAATTGAAAAACATATCCAAGCGAACTATTTCTAAAATGAGCTAATTGAGCTTCATTCATTTTACCTATATTGTTTCCAGCTATATTTATACTTCCTTCTGTTATATTATCTATTCCGCCTATTAAATTCAAAAGTGTTGTTTTACCGCTTCCAGATTCTCCTGTTATTGCAAGTATTTCATTTTTATAAATTTCCAAATTTAATGATTTTAATACTTCAAGCTTAGGAGGACCTAAATAAGTCTTTTTTAAATTTTCTATTTTTATGAGAACTTCTTTATTAAAACTATCACTCATATCTTAATACCTCCGCAGGTTTATATCTGCTTGCAATATATGCAGGTATTATAGCAAATAAAACTGAAAGTAGGAATGAAATACTAGCAACCATTATTACCTGTGAAGCATGTATTATAGAAGGAAGTCCTCCGCTTACATAATATATATCTGAAGGGAAGAAATCAGGTACTATAGGTATTGATATTGAAGAGCTTATTTTAGATGGAATGAACCAAATAATATTAACTATAAACTGCATTATAACTCTTAATCCTTCCAAAGCTTCATTTACATAATTAGCAAGTAATATACCGAATATCACTCCCAAAACAGTACCTATTATACCAATTATAGCCCCTTCCAAAAAGAAAACTTTAGCTACATTTGAAGGTCTTAAACCTAATGTTTTAATTATAGCAATATCTCTTCTCTTATCCTTAACGAAAATTATTTGGCTGGATGCAATATTTAAAGCTGCTATTAATATTATAAATGAAAGTATTAAAGCGAGCATTAATTTCTCAGTATGCAAAGCCTGAAAAAAGTTTCTATCAAAAAGCATCCAAGGCATAACATTATAAAATTCTTTTAAATCTGTATCTATCTTTTTTGCTACTTTATCTGCCTCAAAGAAATTCCTAACCTTTACAGCAACTCCTGTAACAGCATTATCATAACCAACCATTTTCTGCCCAGTAGTAAGAGGCACTATCACCATTCTGCTGTCATATTCATAATAACCAGTTTTATATATTCCTTTAATAGTAAAGGTAGTTTTCTGTGGTCTGAATCCTCTTTCAAAACTTCCAGAAGCAGATATTATATCAATAGTATCTCCAACAGATAAGGCATAATCTTTTGCCATCTCTGAACCTATTAATGCCTCATTGGTCAGCATATTTTTATTATTGCCATCAACAAAATTAAAATATTTTATAAAATCTTTATCTGTAGAAAATATATTATCCTCAAATGAACGAACAGTAATAAGAGTAGTAAAATTATAAGTACGCATTATACAAGGTAAAACTATATAAGGATATGCACTTGTTATCTCCTTATTTCCCATAATATTATCAACAACATATTTATAATCTGTAAGCGGCTGATCACTATAAGCACTTATATTTATATGAGCTCTCATTCCTAGTATTTTATCTCTTATATCATCCTGAAAACCATTCATAACTGAAAGAACAGTAATCATTACCATATCTCCTACTAATATTCCAAGAACACATATAATTGTAATAATTGAAACAAATGAAAATTTCTTTTTGGCTCTTAGATATCTAACGCCAAGCATTAATTCTAATCTCAAAGTATCTCCTTAAATAAAGAATTAATATAATTATAATTCAAAATATTATATATCATATATAATAAATTTAAACCTAATAAAAACTTATATTTCATAAAAAAAAATAAAATATTTATAAAATTTTAACAATTATAATAAATAATTTAAATCATTTATTATGAAAAAAGTATAGAATATAGAAATTCTTATTTAAATATTGATTTAATTTTTGATATAATCTTTAAGATATTTGCCTTTTTATTATTATGTACTTTTTCAAAGTCCATTACAGCATTTCGATAATCTGATAATTTATATCTTGAAATACCTCTATAAAAATAAACTTCATAATCCGTACTATTTGATTCTATATACTTAGTAAAATCTTCCTCTGCCTCTTTATATAATTTTAATTTTAATTTAGCTTCCCCTCTTTTATAATAAATAGCAAAATATTTAGGCTCCAATTCAAAACAAGTATCAAAATCTTTTACAGCTTCTTCATATAATTTTAATTCCATTTTAGAAAGGCCTCTATTATAATAGGCTTTTGAATAATTTTTATCAAATAATAAAGCCTTATTAAAATAATTAATGGCCTCTTCATGCATTCCTAAATCCTGCTTCACTATACCTATATTATTATAAGCATAAATATTTTTTCTATCTAAATCTATAACCTTATTAAAATAATCAATGGCTTGTTCATAAAGTTTTAAATTATATTTTGATAATCCTATATTGTAATAAGCCTTAAAATAATTTTTATCCAATTCTATAACTTTATTAAAATACTCAATTGCTTCTTCATATAATCCCAAATCATTTTTTATTAATCCTATATTATTATAAGTATGAACATTTGGAGATATTTCCACTGCTTTTGTATAATACTTAATAGCCTCTTTATAATTTCCTAAATTATGTTTAGCAAGCCCCATATTATTATAAGCCTGAATACAATTATCATCTATCTCAAGTGCCTTAGAATAGTATTTTACAGCTTCTTCATACTTGCCTAAATTATGCTTAACTAAACCTATATTATTATATGCATTAATATACTTTGGATCTATACTTATAACCTTTTCAAAATCACTTATAGCATCATCATACATTCCTAAGCTGCTTTTAGCCAAACCTCTATTATTATAAAGCTCAACACTATCTCCATAGTAGAAAATTAACTTATCGAAATATTCTAAAGATTTCTTATAATCTGCATTATCAAATGCTTTATTAGCCAATTCTAATAAATCATTAAGCTCATTCATAAATACCCCTAAATAATAAATCTATGAACTACTTTTAAGGATTTATTTTATATATTATTAGATATAAAAATCTCTCTTCACAAATAAATTCATTTACTTTAGGATTGTATAATAGTTTTTATATTTTGCAACTACTTTATTTAATTATATTTACATTTATACTCTAATATATTTGATGATATTTACATTTATCTCATTATGAAAAAATGTTTTTATTTTATCAGATTTGAATAAGCTTTTATCAATTTCTGGAAAAAATCTATCGCAACTATAATCTTTATCTATATGAGTAAGATATATTATATCTGCATAATCTAATGCCTTTCTATAAATTGACTCTCCGCCTATAATAAATATTTGATTATGTCTTTCTAATAACAATTTAGAAATAGTATCTTCAAAAGATTTTTCATAAAAAAGATTATCATATTTATCTGAAAGTTCATTATTAATATTAGAAGATATAACAATATTTTTTCTATTTGGAAGCGGTTTGCAGCCTAAAGATTCAAAAGTAATTCTTCCCATAACAACAGCATATCCTGTAGTTGTGCTTCTAAAAAACTGCATATCTTCTTTTATATGTCCCCAAGGCATAATGCCATTTAATCCTATTCCATTCTTTGAATCAACTGCTGCAATTAATGAAACTATCATTTATATTATCCTTTATGTAAAAAATTAGAAAAATATTCATCTATTTCCTTCCTCATATCTAGACCAACTTCCTCAAAACATAACAAAATATCATTATATACATTATTTCCACCAAAAAAATTCCAAAGTTCTTCTGCAACTTTTAATTCTTTTTCCAAATCAAGCATTCCAGCAAGAGTCCATCTTTCATAAGGTTTTGGTTCATAAGGATTATAAGGGATACCTATCATAGAATGAACTTTATTTTTATCATTAAAATACAACATAACAGCAACCCATTCCAATAAAGTTCTTTTAAAATTTTGAAATTCACCTTTATTTGGTTTAGCTGTTTTTAAATCTATTAAATATATATTATTATCATAATCTTCAATATAAATATCTATTTTAGTAGGTTTAATTTTTTTTACTTCACCTATTTTACATACTTTTTTTATTAATTTTATTTCTTCATCTTTATTAGGTTTTTTATTTGCAGATCTCAAATCATCCATTATATTTTGTATCATTATTTGAGATTCTGATCTAATTATATCTTTTGAAGGTTCTTGTTTTTTAATAACTTTAAATCTATCCTTACCTAGTTCTATAGCTAAAGGTTCAAATATAGCAGTACCAAAATTTGTATTTAAAGAATGTATAAAAGAAAATAAAGCCATTCTATCTTTACCAAGAAGACGAGTATGAAAAGGCATAGATGTAGTTTCTGGCTTATAATCTTTAAATTTGTTCCTTAAAACAGAATATAATTTTTCTTTTATAGAATCTTTTTGATTTTTAGTTAATGACATAAAAACTCCTATAGTTCTTTTAAATGAAATATAATTTCTGAATATTCAGATTGATCTTTTTCTACCCTGTTTAATACAGGTCTTTTGAAAGTATTAACTATTTTCATATTAGATTTCTCTGCTATTTTTGTATATAAGTTATATTTATCATTAGCAACAATAAATATATTATAATCATCTATCATATATTTTTTAGAATTTATTAACACTTTAGATATATCATCTATATATTTGTTTTTAGCATTCAAACTTTGACCTTTAGATAAAGATCCTATTTCAAGATCATCATTTCTAGTAAACCCAAACAAATCATAAGCATAAGCATGCTGTTCATGATAATCTATTAAACCTATATAGGGAGGGCTTGTAAATATACCATTTATTTTTCTATTATTTAGTAATTCATAAAAGTCATAATCAATATTTTTTAATACATTAAAAATATCAATATTTCTTGAATCTCCTGTTATACATAATTGCTTAGTATTAGTCCTTAAACTATTAAAAGTATATAAACGTTTTATTGTATCTTTATAATATGTTTTCCACCATTTAAGAATTGAAAATAATGGCTTACATATTTTGTAATGCTTTCTACAATAATATGTAGTTACAACAGGCTTTAATAATGTTCCTAAATCTGAATGAGTTGTAGCCCTACATGAACGCATTGTCCTACTTAAAATTACTTTAATAATATTTTTTATATTTTTATCATCTATATTTTTTATTAAATTATTCATAAAATTTAATTCATCTATAATACTTGGAATGAACCATTTTTTTATAAATGAACCATCTTCATCGTTATTTAGTTTAATATTATATTTTTTTATCAAATTGTCATATACAATCAAAAATTCTTTTTCTTTTTCTTTACCATATATTTTTGAATCAATCTTATTTTCTCTAATATTTTTTTTATAAGAAACTTTATCAAAGTATTTATTATTAAAATCTAATAATTTTTCATTAAGTTCAAACTCAAATTTATAATTAATTTTAACATAATTTTCTAATTGTTCAATCAATTCTTTCAGTATAATCTCTAATTTTCCTAAATCAATGCAAGAAATTTTTGAATTTGATATAATAGTATTAAAGTTCGAAATATCTATACCTATAGCATTTATACCTAATTCATTAGCTTGTACAAGAGTTGTACCACTACCACAAAATGGATCTAATATTATATCATCTTTTTTGAAATATACTTCTTTTTTAAATTCATCTACATTATCATCAATAAAATAATTAACTAATTGAGGAATAAATTTTCCTTTATATGGATGAATCCTATGCACATGTTTTGTTGTATCTATTTCTTTTAAATTATCAAACGATAATTTCCAATTTAAATCTTCTCCTAATTTTTCCTTCCAATTAATTTCTCTTTTATTTTTATCATAATATTTTTTTAATTCATTTTTAGAAATATATATTATTCCATTTCTAATAATCTTCTCAATCAATGCATACTGTATTAAATAATTAATATTTGATATAGTTACAGATTTATTAGTATAATCAGAAGCCCATTTTATAGCATCATTTATTGTAATAAGGTCAGAATTATTCATAATACAATATTAAACAGCCACCTCCGCTTTTATAGTAGGATGATATTTATATCCTTCTAATTTAAAATCCTCATAAACATGACTGAATATATTAGTACGATTTTCTATAAATAATTCAGTTGTCTGTTCAAAAGGCTCTCTTGAAAGCTGAAGTTTAACTTGCTCTATATGATTATTATATATATGGGCATCTCCAAATGTCATTATCAATTCTGAAGCATGAAGACCGCTATGCATAGCTAAAAGTCTTGTAAGTATAGCATAAGAGCTTATATTAAAAGGAACACCCAAAAATAAATCGGCTGAACGCTGGTATAAATGCGTAATTATTCCGCCTTTACTATTAACTGAAAACTGACACATCATATGGCATGGAGGAAGATGCATTTTATCAATCTCTCCTACATTCCAAGCATTTAAAATAATTCTTCTGCTTGTAGGATTATTTCTTAATGTATTTACTATATTTGATATCTGATCTATTTTATTTCCTTCTTTAGTTTCCCAAGCTCTCCATTGTTTTCCATATACAGGTCCAAGCTCTCCCATATCATCAGCCCATTCATCCCATATATGTACATTATTTTCTAATAGAAATTTTATATTAGTAGAACCTTGCAAAAACCAAAGCAATTCTATAATAACACCTTTCATAAAAACTTTTTTTGTAGTTATGATAGGTATTTTATTACCTTCAAATTTAAATCTTAATTGAGGGCCGAATATTCTTCTTGTACCAACTCCAGTTCTATCTTTAGTTTCCTCTCCCTCTTCTAATACTCTTTTTAATAATTCTAAATAGTTATGCATAAAAAATCCTAATCATTTTTATATAGAAAATTATTATATACATTTAAAATATTTTATCAATATTATCAATATAATAAATCATAGTTTTTATTTTATGATTTTTATTACGATATTATATAGTAACAATATTAAAGGACGGCTGATGTACAAAATATTTATATTAATATTATTATTTTCAATTATTATAGGTTCCTGCCAAAAAAAAGAAATTATAAGTATAGAAAAAGGTGTTGTTGATCATAGATTCGTAGGAAGCTGGAAATTGGTAAATGGAAATGAAAAATATACATTTTTCAATAATAATAAAATAGAATATATTAGCAATAGTTCAAAAGGTGAAGTTTATACTTATGAGTGGAAAAAAGAAGGAGATAATTATTATTATAGATTATGGAATAATGAACTTGACAGCTGGTCTGATTTTCCTATAAAATATATTAATACAAATACAATAAAAATATACTCTGAGTTCTTTAAAAAATCTTACATATAGGGTATAATTAGGACATAATATATAAATATTATTATTAGGTATATAAAAAGTGGATTTATTAGTCATTATATTTTTGATAATTATTATCATTATATTCATTTTAATGTTTGGAATACTATTTTTCGTATCTGGTATAGGTAAAATTATTGATTTGGTATCAATGATAGTATTTAGAAATCATGAGGACTGTCCATTTTGTAACTGTAAAAACTCTATGAGAATTATAAAAACATCAAGCGGATATAAAAAAGTTTGTAATAAATGCAAATTTTCTATTGAAGTTGATGATAATAAAGAGAATAAGTTATGATATATTAAGAAACTGCGAGGGGAGGGAATCGAACCCTCATGCCTAGGGCGCTAGATCCTAAGTCTAGTGCGTCTGCCAGTTCCGCCACCCTCGCTTAATGTTTATATATTATACATTATATAATTTTTTTTGCAAGAAGTGTTATATGACTAAAATTCAAAAAATTAAAAATTTTTTTAAGAAAATTAGAATCTTCTTTGTAGAAGATATATATCATGCAGATCAAAAAATATTTAATCCTATACAGAAATTTCTAGTAAACTCATACAAAATAGTTACATTTGCAATAACAGATTTTTTTAAAGATGACTGTACAATAAGAGCAGCAGCTTTGACTTATCTTGTAACATTATCATTCATACCAGCATTGATAGTAGGATTATTTATACTTAGAATATTTAATATATATCAAAATATATTTGTATTTATATTTGAATGGATGGAGAAAAATGCCCCATTCTATGAACCTATGGTAAGACAAATATTAAATATAGCTGATAATACAAATCTAGCCAGCTTTGGAATCATTGGTATTATATCAACTATAGTGAGTGTTGCTTTAATACTTCATAGTATACAGCAATCATTAATAAAAATATGGCGTGTAAAAATTAAAACTTCAATACCAAGAGTAGTAGCAAATTATATAGCTTTATTATTTTTAATACCTGTACTTATTGGTATATCTTTTACATTAATAACATACACTTCTATAAATCTTCATAATATGCCTGCATTAATTAAAATTTTATTATCTTGGGTAACACCTATAATATCTACTTCTTTATTAGTATTATTTTTATATGTATTAGTTCCTCAAACTAAAGTAAATTGGTCTAATGCAACTATATCTTCAGTATTAGTTGCAATTGCTATAATAACTTTATTTAGTGTGTATTTCAAACTTAATATAAATGTAAAAAATTATAAGCAAATATTTGACAGCGATAAATATAAAATAGAATATCTAGTAAAAGAAATAAATACAGGCAATAATGATGAGATAAAAAAATTAAATAATAATGAAGATAATGATTTAAATAATATAGATAATACAGATAATGAAAATAATAATAATGATTTAAAAAATACAGATGCAAATATATTACAAAGAAATGAAAAAATAGATGTTGCTAATGTAACTAGTATTGTAATAGAGAGAGTAAGCTCTGTTATAGTGGAAAATGTTGGTACAGGAATTTCTGGTGTAACTTATGAAAAAAAACCTGTAGAAACTAATATGCTTGAGTTTAAAACATTTTCTCCAAATGTATCAGAACAATTATTAAAATATAATTTTCAAATAGATGATATAGTTACAATAAGCAGCGAAAATAATATGCTTACAAGTATAACACCTGCCGAATTATCATCTGCTAGTTCTTTTGCTCAAATACCTGTTTTACTATTATTATTGTATATAGTTTGGATAATAATATTATTTGGAGCAGAACTCACCTACTCTCTTCAATATTTTATATATTATGGAGTTGATAAAAACAGTATTAAATTATCTTTTGCTGAAAAAGAACTTATAGCATTAGAATTTATGCATATAATAGCTTATAGATTTATTAATAAGAAAAAATCTATCACAATGTATGAATTAGCAAAGGAACTTAGAACAGCTCCTACAATCATCACTGAAATATCTGAACCATTAGAAAAAGCAATGTTCGTTATAAAAATATCCAATGGCTCAAATACATCATATTCTCTAGGATGTCAGCCTGAATCAATTACAATCGGTGATATTTTATATGCTTTAAAAATGGAAGGAGGATTTAGAAATAAAAATATGAAAACAGAAGATAAATATAAAAACTTAATTTATAAAAATAGAGAGATATCAAAAAAAGATTATAATACTACTTTACTTAGTTTAATGCATTATAAAATATAAAATATGGTACTAATAATAAAAAATTAATTAATTGGATAATTAAATAAATAAAGCCCCAGTAATAATACTGAGGCTTTTTATTATAAACTTAATTATTATAATTCTCTTATAGGCTATTTATTAATACATACCGCCCATTCCGCCGCCAGGCATTGGAGGCATAGCTTTTTCAGGTTCAGGTATATCAGTAATAATAACTTCAGCAGTTAATACTTGGCTAGCAATAGAAGCAGCATTTTGTAAAGCACTTCTTGATACTTTAGCAGGATCAATAATACCAGCTTTTAACATATCAACCCATTCATTAGTAAGAGCATTGAAACCCATATTACCTTTTTGTTTTTTAGCTTCAATAGCAACAACAGAACCGTCTAAACCAGCATTTGTAGCGATCATTCTGATAGGCTCTTCTATAGCTCTTTTAACTATATTAACACCAACTTGTTCATCAGGGTTTTCTACAGTTAAAGATTCTAATTTATGCTGAGCATGTAAGTAAGTGATACCGCCGCCAGGAATTACTCCTTCTTCAACAGCAGCACGAGTTGCAGATAAAGCATCTTCTACTCTAGCTTTTTTCTCTTTCATTTCTACTTCAGTAGCAGCACCTATATTGATAACAGCAACACCGCCGGAAAGTTTAGCTAATCTTTCTTGTAATTTTTCTCTGTCATAATCGCTGTCAGTTTCTTCTATTTGTTTTTTAAT
>CALXXQ010000053.1 GCA_944392715.1 uncultured Brachyspira sp. | reverse complement strand
CTTATGCCTAATGCTTCCAAACTTTGTATATATAAATCTTGAATATTTTCTGGAGATGGTTTCATTATAACTTGATACTGATAATAATGCTGAAGTCTGTTTGGGTTTTCTCCGTATCTTCCATCTGTAGGTCTTCTTGAAGGTTCTACATAGGCTACACTGAAAGGTTCTGGTCCTAATGCTCTTAATGCTGTTGCTGGATTAAATGTACCTGCTCCTACTTCTAAATCATAACCTTGCTGTATTATACATCCGTTTTCACTCCAGAATTTATTTAAAGTCATAATTAAATTTGTAAAAGTCATAATTGATTTATCTCCGTACTTTTTAAATAAACTGATTAATGCAGACAATTATATAATATGATTAATTTTTATGCTATAACTTTATTAATTTAATTTTGATTTTCTGATAATAATGTCTTCATTTCATTATATAATCTTAATAAATCAGCTGCGGCATCTTTTTTTACAGTGAAGTTTTTGAATCCTTCAACGGTTTCTACTCTTATATCTGTTAAATTTTTTAATTCTTTCACTATATTTTCAGCATTTATACTATAGCTTCTATCAACATATGAAGTGTCCATAAAATATATAGAGGTACCGTATATTACTTCTGTTTCAGTTTTTGGAAGCAGAGAAGTATAATTTAAGGATATATATGTATTATCATCAAATTTGAGTACAATTTTACTATTTGGATTAATACTGAATGATTCATCTGTAATATATTGAGCTTCTAATATTATTTTATCAGTACCGCTTACGCTTTTTAATCTGAATTTAACAGTTGCTGACCAATAATTTAAAGAAATATAATCAGTTTGATAAAATTTCTGACCATAGAAAGAGTCATTTATTAAATGTACTTTGGCAGCACATGACAATATAGGAATAATCAGTATAAAAATGAGCAGTATTTTTTTCAATATTATCTCCATTTTTTATATATATTAGTATATAACCTATATTTATTTTGTAAATAAAATTTTTACAATAATTATTTATAAATTTGTTAATTATTGTAGTTTTATAAGATATAGTAATAAATTATAATTGCTATTTTAGTAATTTTATTATATACTTTTACATCAATATTCATTATTGTAAGGGGTTAATTAATGGAGAATCCTATAAAAAATATTACTGAAACAATAATAGGTGAATGCCGTAATTTTAAACATACATTAAAAGAAATATTATATGCAATAGTAATTGTACTTCTTATAAATACATTTTTAATACAAAATTATCAAATTCCTACAGGTTCTATGATACCTATAATAATGCCGGGAGACAGACTTTTTGCTAATAGATTTGTTTATGGAGTAAAGCTTCCTTTTACAGACGGACTTTTGGGTTATAGGCTTCCTAAAATAAAATCTCCTCAAAGGGGTGATTTAGTGGTATTTAGAGCTCCTCCTTCAGCTTCTTTCGGATGTGAGTCTGCTATGCCTTATTATGAGCCTTCTCCTTTGGTTCAGATGCTTAAACTGCCTGTTATGATATTTGCACTTACTCCTTTTACTTGGGACCCTAGATTTTTACTTGCTGATTTTATAGGTGAGAAACTTACAGGAGGTACGCATTTAGCTCCTGCACCTTTATTTTTGGGACTTAAAACTATTGATTTAGATCCTAGAAAAGAATTTGTTAAGCGTGTAATAGCCACTGCTGGAGAAACTGTAGAAATAAGAGAAAAGAAAATAATTATAAATGGAAATGAAATAGAAGATAAATGGGGATATTTCTTCTATGGTAATGATAGAGAATTTGTACCTATTATAGATATTTACGGACCTATTTATGTACCTAAAAAGGGAGATGTTATAATATTCAAAAAGTTAGTAGATAGAGCAGATTATTATAATGATTTAAGTTCATTTGAAGTTTATATTAATGACAAAGTAGTAAGTGATGATATTAAATTATGGTATTGGATGAATATATATGTTCCTAATACTAAAGACAGACCAGATGAATATATATATAATGTTCCTGAAGATTATTTCTTTGTAATGGGAGATAATAGAGATCAAAGCTGCGACAGCAGAATGTGGGGGCTTGTTCCTTATAGACATATAAAAGGTCAGCCTATGATTGCTTGGATACAATCAAAGAGACCTGATGATGTAGAGCAGGGCTTCTTTAAATATTTTATAATTAAATAAGAAATTAAATATGTATGATCAGATTTCTAAAGATACTCTAAAAGAATTGTTCAAGATTTGGAAGGCTAAGAATATAGAAGATTTAAAAACAAAATCTTCTAATATATCATTAGTTTCTTTTAAATTTTATTCTATTTCAAAAGAAGCTAGGGATATAATTATATTCATTATAAAAAATGAGAGCAGAGAATTAAATTCAATAGATATAGCTTATTCTTTAAAATATACTCAAAAACAAATACCAGTATTTTTTAATTATATAGATGAAATAAAAAGATCAGGACTTCTTTATTTAAAAATAAAAAGAAGGAGATTAAACTCTCATGATGATACTCTATATTTTTTACCAAATATAAAATCAATAATAGAAAGTATAATCTTAAAAGATGATATTAAAATTCCATACTATGTTGATCTGTCTTATACAGCTAATGTATATAAAAAGTATTTACAGAAGATCATAAATATATATGAAAATGGAAATATAATAGAGTATACTAAATCCAAAATAGATGATGATGAATTATTTGCCTTATGTAAGTCTAATATTGTTTCTGTATATTTTTATGGGAATGATTCAAAAATTTATTTGGGAATAAATAATAAAAGTGTTTTAGAAAATTTAGAAAAGAGTTTAAAAGATAATATTGATAGCTCTGTATTTATTTATAATCATTTTAATATATTAAATGATATTGATACTTTTATTTATGAATGCGATGTTCAGAAATTGTCTGCTGATGATATTAATATAAATTTATTAACTAATAATATTGATTCCAATACTATAATAAATATATGTTTAAAACTAGAATTAATAAAATTAGATAATAAAAATGCTATATTATTGGAGTATGATAATATAAGAAAGTATTTATCAGAACCTTTAGAAAATAGAAGAGATTTAATATTAAAAAATGTTTATAAAAATTATTCAGATTATTATAATCATATTTTTTCTATTATAGAAAACGGCAGTATTTCAAAATCAGTACTATTTATGAAATTGAAAGAAAAATATAATGTTTCTATTACAGCTGAAACATATAATAATATAATATATTCTATGTTTATGCTTGGTATTGCTGAAGTTTCATTTTATGAAAATGCAGTATTAGCAATTAGAAATATTACAAGTGAAGAAAATAATTTTAGAAAATCTTTTATTAATGGTAATTTTGAGCTTACATTGATTAATCATCATTTATTTTCTAATAATTTTATTTATATGTGTAATTTATATTTTGAACTTGATAAGCAGGAAACGGTTTATACTTATACTATGACAGAAGAGAGCGTATTAAAAGGTAAAACTATTATAAGTGATGAGGAATCTGAATATTCTTTCGATAAGTTTATAATTGTTCTTAAAAATGTTTTATTAGATAATAATGTTGAAATGCCTAAGCATATTGAAACTAGTATAAAGAGATGGTATGACAGGGGTATTATTTCCTATGTATATGATAATGTTACTCTTGTTATAATAAAAGATGCAAATAAATTGGAAGAGATAATTCATGAGGCAAAAAGAAAGGGAATTATTATAACAAAAATAAGTGATGAGTATGCTATAGTGAAATCAAGTTCTTCAACTAAAAAAAATCTTACTAAATTTTTAAGACAAAGAAGGATAATAGTAACTTTCTAAATAAGTGATAAAAGAGATGATAGATTATTTAAATAAAGAAACTTATAATTTTTATTTACCTGAAAATTTAATAGCCACAGAGCCTAATTATGAAAGAGATCATTGTAAATTAATGCTTTTAAATAAATCTTCAGGACAATTAGAGCATAAAATTTTTTCTGATATAATTAATTATTTGAATAAAGATGATATTTTAGTATTAAATGACAGCAAAGTAATACCTGCAAGAATATATGCTAAAAAAAATACAGGCGGCAATTCAGAGATTTTACTTTTAAGTAAAGTTAATAATGATGATGAAAGTATTTGGGAATGTATTATAAGGGGAAAAAATATAAAAGAGAATGATATATTATATTTGAATTATAGTCATTTAGATAATGTAGGCAATATTGAGGCATTTATAGAAAAAGATAATATATCCACAAAAATAATAAAATTTTCAAAACCATTAACAAGCAGTATTTTAAATAGCATAGGAAAAGTTCCTCTTCCTCCATATATTATTCAAAGCAGAAAAAAGAAAGGTGAAAAAGAATATAATGATAAGGATAAAGAGTTTTATCAGAATGTATATGCAAAAAATGAGGGAAGTATTGCATCTCCAACTTCAGGACTTCATTTTACAAAAGATCTTTTAGAAAAAATAAAATCTATGGGAATTACTATTTGCTATGTTACATTGCATGTTGGCTTTTCTACTTTCAATCCTTTAAAGGAAGATGATTTAAGAAATCATGTTATGCATGAAGAAAAATTTATAATACCTAAAGAGAGTTATGATATTATAATTAATGCTAAAAAAGAGGGTAGGAGAGTAGTATCATGCGGAACTACAGTTGCAAGAGTTTTAGAAAGCGAATATGATAATTATGATTTTAAAAGATTAGAAGGATCTACTAATATATTTATTTATCCTCCATATAAGTTTAAATGCATTGATGCTTTGATTACCAATTTTCACACACCGCATTCTACATTGCTTGCTATGGTAAGTGCTTTTGCAGGATATGATAATATAATGAATGCTTATAAAACAGCAATAGAAAATAATTATAGATTTTTTTCTTACGGTGATGCTATGTTTATGTATTGATTTATTCTGTATAAATAATTAATACATTTAATTAAGCTATAAATTATAAAGTTATAAGAGAATTCTTTTATATAAATTAAAATTCCAAAGTAGTTTTATTGTCTTTTTAACGCACGATGTATTATAAGTGTTTTTATTATTTAATTTTTTTTATTAATAAAATAAATTTATCGTGCGTTAAATAGTGCATATAGTTTAAAAATAAATTTTTAAATTTTATAAGTGATTTTTGGAAAATCTTTTTCACTTATTAAACCATCTTTTATTAAAATAGTTCTTAGTACATCTATATCACTATAAATATCAATCAAAGTATCATTATCAAAGTCATTTTTTATTTTTTGAAATCCATAATTAATAATACATATAGAGTTTTTTATATCTTTTCTTATTTTATCTTTTTTATAATTTTCCATATAAGTTTCATCTAATTCTATATATTTATCAATAAATTTTTCAATTGTTGGTATATAATAATCAATTATAGAATTATATGTTCTTTTATAAGATTTATTATTGCATGTTTTTTCTAAAATAAAATTAATTTTAGACAAAGCATCATTTATAATTAATACCAAATCATAATCGCTTATTTTTGATATTTTATTTTGAATTTTTGAATCAAAACTATTTTCTTGGCTTTTATCATTATATGATTTTGTATTATTAATGCTATTATTGTCAGATGAAGTTTCTTTTTTTTCATTTGTTTCTTTTTTGCAATCCTTATTAGCTTTATTAATTTTAATATTTCTAATATAGCTTTCTAATTTATCTTGCAATGTATAGAATAAAATTAAAGATAAGAATATAAATATTATAATAGATATAAATTTCATCGATGCAAGCCAAAATATTATAGCAGATATGCTAAGCAATGATGATGACACTATTATATTATAATTATTATAGAACATTTTTTTGTATTTTTTCATAAATATCTCCATATAAATGTAAAAAATATTTACTTTTATATGATACAATAAAAATGAAAAATATCAATTGTTAAATAATTAATTATTTTAATATTTCTTTTATTATTCTATAAAAATTTAGAGATTCTATTTTTTCTATTTCTTCATTATTGAATCCAGCTTCTTTTAACTTTATTATAATATCATATGATTTTGAAGCATTTTCTAAACCTTTTATATAAGGTTTATCTTCATCTTCAAAATACTCATTATAGTCAAATCCTAGCCCTATATGATTTATTCCTATTTTATCGGCTATATATTTTATATGATCTACTGCTCTGTCAATATTCTGCTTATCTTTATTTTCATCAATAAAGCCTTTATAAGAGTTAAGCCCTATAACCCCATTAACATCCCTTATCGCTCTTAATTGATCATCTGTTAGATTTCTCATGCTTTTGCATAATACTCTGGAATTAGAATGTGATGCTATAATAGGAGAGGAAGTAATATCTATAACATCAAAAAAAGATTTATCATTAAGATGAGATACATCAACTATCATACCAATATTTTGCATTTTTTTTACAGCTTTTTTTCCTAATTCCGTTAAGCCTCTTGAATAATCTCCTCTTACTCCTGTTGCTAATTTATTTTCTTCATTCCAAGTAAGGCTTGCATGCCTAGCTCCGTATTCATAATATTCATCTATTAAATCTACATTATCATCTATTGATATAAGACCTTCAAACCCAATAAAAACATATAATTTATTTTCTTTTTTTGCTTTTACAATATCATCATAATTTTTTGCTATTAGTATAATATCATCAATATATTGCTTTTCTTTATCTATAGCATTTTGTATTTCTCTTACTCTTTCCAATGCTCTGTCATAATTTTTAGGCTCTGTCCATATTACAAATATTGCCCCTTCTATTTTTCCTTTGATTAAATTATTATAATGATATTTTTTTATGATATTGTTTTCACCTTTAAGAGTTTTAGCAGTAACATCAGTCCATATATCAGAATGAGCATCAAAAATCATATTTATTTACCTTTTTATTATTTTTTATCATTTAAATCTACATATCTCTGAAAGAAAGGAATCTTTTTTACTATTATATATACTAATATACATGATAATATTTTATCTAATATATTAGTTAATAATCTTGCTGCAAATGAAGCACTAGTTATATCAATACCAGATTCATTTAATGATTTTATGAAGCTGTCTATTGTTCCCCCTGTTAATCCGCCTGTTAAAATAGCTGATATTATTGTTCCTATTACAGATGCTGCTATTGCTATTGTAATTCCTGCTGATATAGATGATATTATAGTTATTTTAAATTTTTTAATTATAAGTCCAGCAATTATACCTATTAATGCATTTATTATTGCAAAGTATAAATGATAGTAGCTTAGAGAAAATGATAATATTATATTGGTTAAAACTCCTACAATAGCTCCGTATATAGGTCCAAGTACATATGCTGCTAAAATAGTACCCATAGAATCCATAAATAAAAATGGTATATTAGCTAACAAAATTATATATGTAAAAGCAAAATTAATTACTATGCCCATAAATACAATTAATATATTGTATTTTAAATAATTCCACATATTATTGCTCCAAGTTTTTATTATCTATTATTAATATCGTTTATTTTAAATAAAAATATATTATTTATAGTAATTGAAATTAGTATTAAATATATAATTTTATCTATCATTGCCGCTAATAGTGTATTTACAATTGCAAAATGAATATTAATATAATCTATAATTATTGAAGTTATTATATTATTTATTATTACTACAATATCAGCTTTTAAAGACCATATAATTACATCTAGAATCAATAGATAAGAATTCTATATTTAATACTATAAAAGTTAATGATAATTTAATATAATACCAATAATAGCATATTAAATTATAGCTTTAGTTTATAATTTAAATGAAAATAAAATAATTTGCAATAAAAAATTAAAAATAATTTACTTAATAAAATAGCTCTAGTAAAAAAATTACTAGAGCTATTCCATTATATCTAACTTATTATTTTATTATTATTTAGCAGTATAAGCAACCATAGTCATCCAAGATAATGGTTTGTTATAGTGAGGTAAGAAGAAGAAGTCAGATAATGCAAACTGATCAATAGTCATTCCATTTTGTATAGCAAGAGAGAATGCGTGTATAGCTTCAGCATGGTTATGTTTAGAAGCAATTTGAGCACCTATCAATCTTCTGCTTCCTTCTTCATAAACTACTTTTACTAATACATCTTCATAAGAAGGCATAAATTCTGGTCTTTCAGCATCTTTAAAGAAATTAGATTTAACTTTTAATCCTTTTTTCTTAGCTGTCTCTTCACACCATCCAGTAGAAGCCATATTGTATCCAAATACGCATATAGCATTAGAACCTTGAGTACCGCAGTATTCAACATGTTTACCTAAAGCATTGTTAGCAGCAACTATACCCATTCTTACAGCATTAGTAGCTAAAGCGATATAGTCTTGAGCTCCAGAAGCTCTAGAATATACTGTAGAACAGTCACCGATAGCAAATACATCAGGATCTTTAGTAGTTTTCATAGTAGTGTCAACTACAATAGCACCATTAGGAAGAGTTTCTAAATAATCTTTGTAAAGTTCGCTATTAGGTCTGAAACCAACAGACATAATAACCATATCTACATCATAAGAACCTTTATCAGTAACAACTTTTTTAACTCTGTCATCACCTTCAAATTTCTTAACAGTTTCACCTAAGTGCATTTCTATGCCAGCTTCTCTTATTCTTTTTTCAGCTTCATCAGTAATTTCTTTGTCGAAATAGTTAGCCATAACTCTAGGCATAGATTCCATTAATATTACTTGTTTACCATGGTTTTTGAATGCTTCAATAAGTTCAACACCTATATAACCAGCACCAACTACCATAACTCTTTGAATTTCTGGTTTTTTCAATTCATCAATAATTTCTTGTCCTTGTTGATAAAGTTTAGAGAAGAAAATACCTTTTTTAAGACCATATGTAGTACCTTCTTGTTTTAAACCTTCAATAGGAGGAGTTACAGGCCAAGAACCAGTAGCAAGAATAAGTTTATCATAATTATCTTCAAATTCTTTGCCAGTTTTAAGTTCTTTAACTTTTAATTTTTTATTAGCCCAATCTATTTTCATTATTTCATGTCCCATATGAACATCTATGCCTTCGCCTTTTAAGCTTTCAGGACTAGCATAAAATAAACCTTTAGGATCTTTAACTACTCCGCCAACCCAAAGTGCTATACCGCAAGCTAGGAAAGATATATTATCG
>CALXXQ010000052.1 GCA_944392715.1 uncultured Brachyspira sp. | reverse complement strand
TGTTGTGTGTTGTGTGTTGTGTGTTGTGTGTTGTGTGTTGTGTGTTGTGTGTTGTGTGTTGTGTGTTGTGTGTTGTGTGTTGTGTGTTGTGTGTTGTGTGTTGTGTGTTGTGTGTTGTGTGTTGGTTTTTCATTATTCATGCTCCTTATAATATAATATTAATTTATATAAGTCAATATATCAACTATATTACATGAAAATTATTATATTAATTGTTGTAATTTTGAATTTTTATACTATAATTTATAATATTATAATATATTGAGGATATATAATTTATGAGAAAAATATATATTTCTTTTGCTTTATTTTTATTAACTTTGGCATTGTATTCACAGGAAGCTACAAATTCTAATGATATATTTTTTGCATCAATAGAAAGCGGTGATATAATTAAGGTTAGAGAATTAATATCTCAAGGTACAGATGTTAATGCGGTTAATGGGGAAGGATGGTCAGCTTTGCATTTAGCTGTTAAGGCAAATAATGCTGCAATAGTAAAGGAGCTGCTATCAAATAAAAGAATAAATATGAATCCTACTCTTCCAGTTGATAGTATATTAATGGATGGAGGCAGTAAATGGTATGCTGACGGACAGACTCCGCTTTTACTTGCCGCTTATTATGGATATGCTGATTTAGTAAGCATGCTTCTTAATTATGGAGCTGATATTATGGCTAAAGATACCATAGATGATGCTATGGCTATACATATTGCTTCTGCTAAGGGATATGCTAATGTGGTTATGGCAATATTAGATTCTTCAGCTGCAAAAGCTTCTTCTATGGATATTGCTAATATAGGAGATAATACAGGAACTACTCCTTTAATGTGGGCTGCTATGAATAATCAGGTGTCTGTTATAGCCATTTTATTAAGATATAATTCTGATATTAATTTGCAGGATGATGACGGTTGGACAGCATTACATTTTGCTGCTGCTTCTGACAGTTATAGAGCGGTTGAGATAATTTTGAAAAATAAGGCAGATGCAAATATTGTTGATATAGAAGGTAAAAAACCTGTTGATCTTACAACTGATACTGATATAAAAGCATTATTAGAAAAATATACAGCTGAAACAACAGGAAGCAGTACAAATCAATAGATAATTATTTTATGGAAGCAAAGAAATTACAAAGATTTAGTGAATACAGCCTTTCTACGTATTTACTTTGCCCTAGAAAATACAGGTATACTTATATAGAAAAACCTTTTAAAAAACAGAAAAGAAGCGTAAATGTCTATTTTATATTTGGTAATGCTATTCATTTAGCTTGCAAAGAGTTTTATGAACAGAGAGCTGAAGAGAGAACTTTAGATAATTTATATAATATATTTAGAAATGTATGGAAAAGAAGCGGAATCAGAGCCTTTTTTAACAGCAGAGAAGAAGAAAAAGAATTAGGGGAGAGAGGACTTCATATGCTTTCTAATTTTTTCAGCTCCTTCGGTCAGAAAGTACCTTATAAAATAGAAAGCTATATGGAAAATAGAGTAAAGGACTATATTTTATTTGGAAGAATAGATAGAATAGATTTATCTGCCGACGGTACATTGCAAATAGTTGATTATAAAACTACAAAATATTATGATGTAGGTGAAGATAATGAAGAGAGGGATAGAAAGACTATACAGCTTAAATTATATGCTTGTATATTAGACGGGCTTAAATGCAATGTTACAAGCGGTTCATATTATCATTTTGAGGATAATAAATTTGATACTATAGATTTTACTCCTGAATCCATAAAATATTTAAGAGAATGGTTTGATGAGATAGTTGATGATATAAGATATGATAGGGCTTTTGATAAAAAAATGGGTAGGCATTGTGAGTTTTGTGATTTCTTTAAACTATGTAATGGTAAAGATGATAATATTGATAATTTAGTGCTTCCTTCCGATGAGCTTTTTATGGCTAATATAGAAAATTCTGATAATAATTAATTGTATATCATAATTTAATAAATTGACAATTATTAATATTTTTATTATATTATTTATGTATTATGTAAAGTATGGATAATTTTTATGAACATTCATCATAATAAAAGAGATTCTAAAGAAAGTATAATTAAAAGAAAAAAAGATAAATTTAAAATAAGATATTTAACATTAGAAGATTTAGATGACTTTAATAATTTACTTAGATATGCCTTTCAAGTAAGCAATAATGAACTTATAAATTTGGGTTATGAATTAGATGAAATAAAACAATCAAAATCTGCCGTATTAAGTAAAGCAAAAGTATTGGGCTGGTTTGACGGTGAAAAATTAGCTTCTCAAATAGCCGTTTATCCTATGAGAATAAATATACATGGCGTTATATATAAAATGGCAGGTGTTACAGGTGTGGCCACTTATCCTGAATATTCTAATCTAGGTCTTATGAATGATTTAATGATAAAAAGCATTGAAAACATGAAAAAAGAAGGTCAGTCAATATCTGTACTATATCCATATTCCATACCATTTTATAGAAGAAAGGGCTGGGAAATTATATCTGATAAAATGAGTTTTGATATTAAGGATACTCAGCTTCCAAAAACTATAACTAATAAGGGCAGGGTAGAGAGAGTTTCTACTGACAGCGAAGAATTAAAAGAGCTTTACAATAAATTTTCTCATATTAGGCATGGAGCATTAATCAGAGGTGATTTGGAATGGGAAGAGTATTGGAGATGGGATGTTGATGATACTATAGTTGCTATATATTATGATGAAAAAGATGAAGCTAAAGGTTTTTTGGTTTATGTAATAGAAAATGATATTTTTCATATAAAAGAGCTTGTTTATCTGGATTTTGATGCTAGGCTTGGACTTTGGAATTATATATCTGCACATTTTTCTATGGTAGATAAAGTTCATGGTTATAATTATACGAATGAACCTATGGCTTTTTTGCTTGAAGACAGCGAAATAAAAGAAACTATAAGACCTTATATAATGGCTAGAATTACAGATGTTAAGTCATTTATAAAGAATTATCCTTTCTTAAGAAAACCTAAAAATAAGAAAATTAATTTGATAATAAAAGATAAAATGGCAAAATGGAATAACGGCAGTTTTTTAATATATTGGGATGAGGATAAAAATACTATTTGTAAAAGATTGAATAAAGAATATAAAAGAAATGGAAAGGATAGATATATTATAAGAATGAATATTCAGACTCTTACAACTATGCTTATGAGTTATAAATCTCCTAATTATTTATTTAAGATAGGAAGGATAGAAGCTAGTACAAAGGGTATAAATTTATTAGAGTCTATTATACCAAAAGAGCAGGCATATTTTTCAGATTATTTCTAATTATTTTTTATTTTAGTACAATAAATAAATTGCAAAAAAAAATTATTAAAAAAATATATTATTATGAAAGTAAAAATTATTGATACAGCCTATGGCGGATACGGTGTTTCTAAAGATGAAAATGGTAAAATTATATTTGCAGCTCATAGTGTAGAAGGCGATATATTAGATATTACTATAACTAAAGAAAGTAAAAAATTTTCTTATGCTTCTATAAATAAAATAATAGAGGCATCTAAATATAGAATAGAACCTAAATGCATATATTCTGGTATTTGCGGAGGATGTTTATTCAGTCATATTGATTATAATAAGCAGCTTGATATAAAAAAGAATATAGTTTTAAATGCTATTAGAAATATTGATTTTAAAAAAGATATAAAAATAATTTTCAATGAAAATTTCAATTATAGGCTTAGAGTTAATATGATAGCTCATAATGGAAAAATTGGTTTTTATAAGTTTAAAAGCAATGATTTTGTGAATGTTGAAGAATGCGTTATATTAAAAGAAAGTTTATTTGAAAAGATAAAATATTTTGTATCTGAAAATAATATAACAGGAAGTATTTATGCTATAGAAAACAATAATAATGAAGCTTTTGCATTTATTGAAGTAAATAAAAAAATAAATATAAAATCCTTTGAAAAATATTTTAAAGGAATAACTATAAAATATAATAAAAATATAAAAAGCTATGGAAACGAAACTATACTTTATAAAACTAAATACGGCAATGTTCCTATAGGACATAAAACATTTTTTCAAAGCAATTTATATTTACTTGATAATTTTCAAGATGAGGTTTTAAAATATATAAAAGATGATGATAAAAATATTATAGAGCTTTATTCTGGAAGCGGATTTTTTACTTCGGCTTTATTAAATAAATTAAAAAATACTAATTATAAATTAATTTCTTCAGAGATAAATAAAGATTCTGTAATAATAGCAAATAAAAATGGTTTTAATATAAAAAATGAAGATTCTTTGGAAACATTGAAAAATATTAATTATAATATAGATTTTTTATTTGCTGATCCTCCTAGGGAAGGAATGGATAAAAAAGTTATAGAAAATATAATTAGAATTAAGCCTAAAAAAATTATATATGTTTCTTGCGACCCTATGACTTTTGCACGTGATATTAATTTATTAAAAGATTATTATGAATTATATGATTTAAATATTATAGATATGTTTGCTTATACTTATCATATTGAACTTATATCATGCCTTATTTTAAAATGAAAGTTTATTGTTATTAATATTTTCTATGTTATAATTAATATATTCAAAATAAAATATAAGTTAAGTATTATGACTAAAAAATTAATCGATAGAATAAAATTAAATGATGTTCTTGATATATTCAGAAAAGAAAATAAAAAAATAGTATTTACAAATGGCTGTTTCGATATACTTCATCGCGGGCATGTTGAGTATTTGCAAAAGGCAAGAGAGCTTGGAGATTTATTAGTTCTTGGGCTTAATAGCGATGATTCTGTAAGGCGTTTAAAAGGAAATGACAGACCTATTAATAATGAGATTGATAGGGCTATTGTGCTTTCTGCTTTGGAATGCATTAATTATATAACTATATTTGATGAGGATACTCCGCTTGAATTAATAAAAATAGTTAAGCCTGATATTCTAGTAAAGGGCGGAGATTATAAAATAGAAAATGTTGTTGGAAGAGAGTATTCAAAGGAAACGGTACTTATTGATTTTGTTGATGGATATTCTACTACAAATATTATAAAAAAAATTAATAGTTAAAAATAAGTAATAAAAATTGGAGGCTTGTATATGATTATAGTAACAGGAGGGGCTGGATTTATAGGCTCTAATATAGTTAGGGGATTAAATAATTTAGGTATTGATGATATATTGATTGTTGATAATTTAAAAAATGCTTCTAAACATAAGAATTTAAATAGAATTAAATTTAGAGATTATATAGATAAAGAAGATTTTAATTTGGATTATTTAACTTCATTTGTTAATAATAATAAAGTTGAAGCAATATTTCATCAGGGAGCTTGTTCTGATACTATGGAAACAGACGGCAAATATATGATGAAAAATAATTATGAATATACAAAAAATATTTTGCATATTTGTTTGGATAAAAAAATAAGACTTTTATATGCTTCAAGTGCCTCTGTATATGGTAATGGAGAAAATGGTTTTGAAGAAAATGAAAAAAATGAGTATCCTTTAAATGTATATGCTTTTTCAAAATATCAGTTTGACAGATATTTAAATAAATTATTCAAAGAAAATAGAGTAAATAGTCAGGTTGTAGGACTTAGATATTTTAATGTTTATGGACCTCAGGAGAATCATAAGGGTAGAATGGCTTCTGTTGCTTTTCATTTATTTAATCAGATAAAATCAGGTGAAAAAATGAAGGTATTTGAGGGAAGCGAGAATTTCTTAAGAGATTTTATACATATTGATGATGTTGTTTCTGTTAATAATTTCTTTTTTGAAAATAATAATAAATCTGGAATATTTAATTGCGGTACTGGAAATGCTGAAAGTTTTGTAGAAATTGCTAAGGCTTTGAAAGAAATGTACAGCTCTGCTGAAATAGAGTATATACCTTTTCCTGATGCTTTAAAAGGCAAATATCAGAAATACACTCAGGCAGATTTAAAAAAGTTAAGAGCAATTGGGTATGATAAGCCTTTTATGAATGTAAATACTGGCGTAAAGAAATATGCTGAAATTTTAGAAAAAAGTTCTGGATATTTAATGTAAAAATCGTATAAAATGTTTTACGATTATGCTTTATTATGATTTTATATTATATAAACTTTTTTTGGGATTTTTATTATGAAAAAGATAAGTATTATTGTATTTAGTGTTTTATTTTTTGCATTGCCTTTATTTTCTCAGGACCCTCAGGAGGCGGCTAAATTGCTTGAACTTATAAATGGTGAGAGAAAGAAGGCGGGGCTTAATGAATATAAAACAAGCGATGATTTAAAAAATGCTGCTGCCTTAAGAGCCGAAGAGATATCAAAAGTTTTTGAATCTAAAAGGCCTGATGGAAGCGAGATACATACTATTTATTCTGAGCATGGAATAGCTGTAGCATTTTATGGGGAATCTATAAGAACAGGACATGAAACAGCAGATGGAATTTTTAGAGCTATGCTTAAAGATCCTAGCGATTCATCTTCTATATTGGATATGGATTATACTCATATTGGCATAGGAATATATAGGAATGCTAAAAATATTTATTGGGCTATACTATATTGCTCATTGGCAGAATGATTTTAATTAAAAATAAAATTTTATATTATGGAGAAAAATCTTATGAAAAAAATTATTTTTATTTCTTTTATTATTTTATCTTTTATTTTCGTATCTTGTGAGAAAGATAAGGTTCAAAATACTATAGATAAAGCTACAGATAATATTGAAAACACTATTGATAAAGCAGGAGACAAAATAGAAGATGCTGGAGATAAAGCAAAAGATGCTTTAAATGAAGCAGGAGACAAAATAGAATAGGTTATAGAATAATAATTTTATTAATTGCTTGAAAAATAATAAAGGCTTAAGTTTTTAATAAAACTCAAGCCTTTTTTATTATTTATGATGACGAATTATTACTTATTTTCTTGATTTTTTCTATATTCTATAGCTTCTTGTACTATTGGTACTAATACATCAAAATCTAAAGGTTTTTCTATGAGTCTGAATACTCCCTCAGCAATAATTTCTTTTACCATTTCAGTATTACCATAAGCTGTGATTATTATAATAGGTATAGAGCTTTTTCTTTTCTTCATTTCTCTTATAAGAGCAAGCCCTGTCATAGAAGGCATAAGCAAGTCTGTAATAATAACATCAACAGGATTATGTTCTAATATAGTTATTGCTGATTTACCATTTTCTGCTGTAACTACTTCAAGATTATGAGGTTCAAAAGTATATGTTATAAGATTCCTAATATTCTCTTCATCATCTACAGCTAGTATTAAAGGTTTACCATTTATCATATTTTACCCCGATTATTTTTTAAATGTATTTAGATAATCTGTATAGAACATTTTTTTTGCCTAGAAGTTCGCATATATGAGATAATTCGCTTCCAGCAGAGCTTCCTGTCAATACATATCTTATAGGGTGATATAAATTAGGTCCTTTTAAACCTGTTTCTTTTTGTGCTTTTTTGATTAAAGCTTTCATATATTCATCAGTAATTTCATCAGTATTTTCTATATCATTTTTGATAAATTGAAGCAGTTTTTTACTTTCTTCTTTATTTACCATTTCTTTCATTTCATCTGTAAGCTCAAAATCATTTTCAAAAAATACAGGAACATATTTTACAATGTCTGATAAAACTACACAATTATGTCTTATAACAGAAACAAGTTTTTTAGCCCAAGCATGCTCTTCTTCTGTATAATTTTCCTTTAAGAAACCGCCGTTTACTAAATATGGTATGAATAATTCTGTAATTTCATCTAAATTTGTATTTTTTATATGCCATGCATTTAAATGTCTTAATTTAGCAGTATCAAAAATGGCAGGGCTTTTAGAGAATCTGTCTAATTTGAATGCTTTAATCATATCATCATCAACCATAGTTTCCATAGCTTCAGGGTGAGTCCATCCAAGTAAAGCTAGGAAGTTTCTCATAGCCTGAGGAAGGAATCCTTCGTCTTTATATTCCATCAAAGTAGCAGCACCATGTCTTTTTGATAATTTCTTTCTGTCATTTCCAAGTATTGAAGAAGTATGGGCAAATCTAGGTACTTCAGCACCCAAAGCCTCATAAATAAGTATCTGTTTTGGAGTATTTGATATATGGTCTTCACCTCTTATGACATGTGTAATTTTCATAAGCATATCATCTATAACAACAGCATAGTTGTATGTAGGAAATCCATTTTCTCTTACAATTATGATGTCTCCTATTTCATCACTATTAGTTTTTACTATTCCTCTAACGAAATCATCGAAAGTTACAACCTGATTCTTTGGAACTCTGAATCTTATTTTAGCAGGTTCTCCATTTGCAACTCTTCTTTTAGCCTCTTCTAATGGTATATCTTTACACTTTCCATCATAAATGATAGGCTGATTTAGAGTTCTCTGCATATTAGATTTTTTTTCTAATTCTTCGGAAGTACAAAAACAATAGTATGCTTTTCCTTCTTCCATAAGTTTTTCAGTATATTTTTTATATATATCTAGTCTCTCAGACTGAAAATACGGTCCGTAATCACCGCCTACTTCAGGACCTTCGTCCCAATCTATTCCGAGCCATTTTAATGATTTTATAGCCATATCAACAGCTTCTTTTGTACTTCTTTCCTGATCTGTATCTTCTATTCTTAAAATTAATTTTCCTTTTATAGCCTTTGCATATAACCAATTAAATAATGCAGTTCTTGCGTTTCCTATATGTAAAAAACCTGTTGGAGATGGAGCGAAACGAACCCTAATTTCCGACATAATTTACTCCTTGCTTTTCAAACTTGAGTTATTATACATTAAAATAAATAAATATCAATTAATTAATAGTTTTATGTAAAAATAAATTTTTAAGCAAATTTATTATAATAGTGTATAATATGTGTTATTATATTTTTTTATATTATTTTAATTTTATAAATATTAATATTTTTAATGTAAAACTTGAAATATTTTTATAGCTATGATATAATTTATTGCAATTCTATATTTGGTGTATTATGAGCAATATCGTTGTTATTACAGCCCCTTCAGCTGCTGGTAAAACTACTTTAATAAAAAAATACATGGCTAATCATCCCAATGCCGTATTTAGTATCTCTTATACAACTAGATCTAAAAGAGAAAATGAAGTAGACGGTAAAGATTATTATTTTATAGATAAAGAAAAATTTGAACAAATGATAACAGACGGAGAATTTATAGAATGGGCATTGGTTCATGATAATTATTATGGTACATCTTTCAAAGAATTGGAAAAAGCTGATAATGAAAATAATATTTTAATACTTGATATAGATATTCAAGGTGCATTATATATAAAAAGCAAAGGAATAGATGCTAATTATATATTCATAACTCCTCCTTCTATGGAAATTCTTAAAAAAAGGCTGGAAGATAGAGGAACTGAAACAGAAGAAAGTTTGAAGCTTAGAATTTGGGATGCCAAAAGAGAATTAGAGTATAAAGATAAATTTGATATTATCATAGAAAATGATGATATTGAAGGAGCTTATAAAAAATTAGAAGAAGCTATCAATTCAAAATTATAAAATCAAATATATGGAGTTTAATATATGGGTATAATACCATTAGAAAAACTTATAGAGTATAAGGGAAACCGCTATGAACTTAGCAAAGCTATGATTGAATTAGCCAAAAATGGAGGAACACTTCTTAAAGGTGAAACTAAATACAGAGGCGGAAAATATATACCTACTGTTATGAAAAATATACTTGATGGAAAAATTAAGTATGAATATGAAGAAGGTGTTGATATGGTTATAGATGAGGAAGCACCTTTCAAGCATGCAGAAGTTGCTTATGATGAAGATGAATATGTTTCTGAAGATGATTCTTTGGAAGAAGAAAATGATTCAGATTATTCTGCTGCTGATATAGATGATTCAGATGATGATTATGAAGATGATTCAGACGATGATGATAAGTCTAAAAAGAAAAAAAGAGTTCTAAAGAAAAAAGATGAATAAATAAAGTGAAAAAAATAGTATTTATATCGGGGGCAACAGCTTCAGGTAAAAGCAGTTTTGTACATAAACTGATAGATAACTATTTCAATGATGCTGCAGTAATATCCATAGATTCTATACAAGTTTATAGATATATGGATATTGGTTCTGCTAAACCTTCCTTACAAGAAATAAAAAAATATAATTATAAAATGGTTGATATACTTGATCCTGCAACTAACTTTAATATAAAAGATTATCTTGATATATTTAAAAATGTGATAAATAGTATAGATAATGTTCCTATATTTGGGGTGGGAGGTACTGGATTTTATATAGATGCTATAAAATACGGTATTTTTGATGAAGAAAATGATAATCAGGAAGCTTCGCAAAAAATTAGAAAAGAACTTTATGAAAGAATAGATAAATATGGACTTGAAAGTTTATATTCTGAGCTTTTAACTATTGATAAAGAATCTGCTGAAAATATAGATAGATTTAATGCAAGACGAGTTGTAAGGGCTTTGGAAGTTTATTATAATACAGGAAAAAAATTCTCTGAATTAAAAAAATTAAGAAAGCCTGTTATTGATTTAGATTATTTAAGCTATATTATTGATATTGATAGGGAAACTCTTTATGATAATATAAATAAAAGAGTTGACATAATGTTTGAAAATGGGCTTCTTGATGAGGTTAAAAAGATTATTAATATGGGAATTGATAATACTTATACTTCTATGCAGGCTATAGGATACAAAGAAATTTATGATTATTTAATTAATAATTCTATGAGTTTAGAAGAAACCATTGAATTAATAAAAAAAAGAACTAGAAATTTCGCTAAAAGGCAATTAACTTGGTTCAGAAGGGAAGAACATAGGAGAATAAAGCCTGAAGATATTGAAATCGTATCAAACGAAATAAAAAAATTTTATAACATCTAAAAAGTTAATCTGTTCTAACTTTTCATATTGATAATATAACAATTTAGTATTATACTTATAGCATACTATATAATTTAGGGGGATTTATGTTAAAAAAGTATTTATATATTTTTATATTTGCTTGTATATTAGAATATGCAGCCTATGGAAAAAGCAATATTTCAATTGAAAGTTTGCCTAATAAAGCATTATCATTCATAAAAGAGACATATCCGAATATTTATATAGAGAAAATAAAATTTAATAAAGGCATATATGATGTTAAATTGGTAAATGATGTTAAAATAAGCTTTACTCAAGATGGGATTTGGATTAAAATAGATAGTTATTATAATAAAATACCAGAAAATATTTTACCTGATACAATTGTAAATTATATTCATTCTAATATGAATGAGTATAGGATTATAGACATAGAAAAATCAGGAGAAGTATACAAAATACTATTTTCCAATGGTATTACATTAAAAATTGTAAGTGACGGTTCAGTATTATATAGAAGTATTAAATAGAGTTTTTATTTTTTTAATGTAAATTGTATTTAATTCTTTAATCCTTTAACCTTTTTATTTAAGATAAAATAATATTTTATTTTAAATAAAAATAGGTTTTATATTTTATTATTTTTAATGTTTTTATTAATATATTTATTTCAATTTTAAGAGTTTTAATATGAATTATGAAAAATCTAAAGAAGTTGTAGAGCTATTAATTAATAGAAAATTAAAAATAACATCAGCAGAATCATGTACAGGCGGTTTATTTGCAGCAAATATAACATCAATTTCAGGCTCATCAGAATGTTTTGAAGGCTCTTTCGTAACATATTCAAATGAAATTAAACATAAAATGATAAATGTAAGAGAAGAAACATTAGAAAAATATGGTGCTGTAAGTGAAGAATGTGTACTGGAAATGGCAGAAAACAGCAGAAAAATTATGAAAAGCGATATATCAATAGCTATAAGCGGTATTGCAGGACCTTCTGGAGGTACTGATGAGAAGCCTGTAGGGTTAGTATGGATATGTTTATCAGCTGATGGTTATATTAAAGCTTATAAAAATATATTTAAAGGCGATAGAGATAAAGTCCGAGAGGAAAGTGTATATTTTGCTTTATGTTTAGTAGAAAATTTCATAAAAAAATGTTAGTGTATAATAACATTATACGATAATATAGAAATTTAATAAAAAAATTTGAAAAGTCAACTTTAAAAATCAAAAATATTATGTTTACTTGTTGACAAAAATAATTATGTAAACTAATATTCATAAAAAGAAAAAATAGTTATGTAAACCCATGTATAAACATAATTTTTTTATAAAGTAAACATAACTATAACCGATAAATTCTAAAGATAACTTTTATTAGGTGGTTTCTAATGCAGGACTTTATAAATAAATTAACAAGTCAAATAAAAAATATTTTTTCTAAGACAACAACATTACAAAAAGCCGTTTTAATAGGGGTTTTAGTAATAGGTCTTGGTGCAATAATAGCAACAATAATGCTTACATCGAGAAAAACAGGAACATTATTGTTTCAGCAGCCATTAACTCAGGAAGATGCTAGAAATGTTATAGCAGTATTAGATGCTAATAACATAAGATACCAATATAGAAATGGTTTTATTACCCTTAATAATCAAAATGATAAGGCAAGAGCTGAATTAGAATTGGTAAAAGAGGGAAGAATGCCTACTGGAGTTGATGGATGGGAATTATTTGATGCTCCTCGCATAGGTATTACAGATGTTGAGCTTGATATTAACAAAAGAAGATCTTTGACAAAAGCAATTACACAGCTTTTAACTAAATTAGATTTTGTTCAGGAAGCTACAGTAGATTTAGCATTTCCTAAGAAAGAATATTTAACAGATATAGATTCACCAGTTACAGCATCAGTAGTTATAAAAGCACAGCCTTTTAAAGAGAGCGTATTAAGAGATCCAAAAACAGTAAGAGGCTTACAGCAATTAATCGCTATGGGTGTTGATAAATTAAAGCCAGAGTTTGTAACAATAACAGATAGTACAGGATATGTATTAACTGATTTTACAGATGAGGCAGCTAATTTGAAATTAAAAGTAGCTCAAGAAGAGTTAAAAATAGTTGATAGAGAAAGAAAAAATATAGAAAATAAAATAAGACAAACATTAGGAAGAATATATACAAACAGAGTAGAAACAACAATAGCATTAGAACTTATTTGGGATGATGTTAGCATAACAAATAATTTAGTTCTTCCAATAATATTAAAAGAGGATGATCCTGCAACACCTTATGATGACAGTCAGTTTACTAATAAGGTTCAAGTTTCAAGCCGTACAGTAACAGAGGACTGGAAAGGTCAGCAATTTATACCTCAGGGTGCTGCTGGAGCTGAAGAAAATGTTCCTCCAGGATATAAAGATAAAACTGACAGATGGCAGACTTATACAAAAACAGATACTCAGGATAACTATGAATTGAGTAAAAGATATGAAGCTATTAAAAAGGGAAGTTATCAAATAGGTAAAATATCAGCTGCAGTTGCTTTAGATGGAAGATGGACTAAAGCTTATGATCAAAACGGAGATCCTATAATAACTAATGGAACTTCTTATGTAAGAGAGTATCATCCTGTAACAGCTGAAGAGATAAGAAATGTTACATCTTTAGTACAAGCTGCTATAGGTTATGATTTGAAAAGAGGAGACCAAGTAAGTGTAACACATATTCAGTTTGACCATTGGGATAGATTCAATGCTGAAGATGCTAAACTTATGAGAGATAGATTTATAAAAAAAACATTGATAATAACAATGATTTCTTTACTAATATTATTCATATTAGCATTAGCAATAAGAGCTATACAGAAAGAACTTGCTAGAAGACGCAGACTTAGAGAAGAAGAGCTTGAACGCAAACAGATGGAAATGCGCAGACAGGCTATGATGAATGCTAATGAAGAGCCTATAAGTGAAATGAGCTTGGAAGATGCGGCTCGTAAGAAACTTATGGATGAAGTTATAAGAGTAAGTCATGAGAGACCTGATGATGTTGCTCAGTTGTTGCGTACTTGGATGGCTGATGATAAAAGTTAATTAATGTAAATAATAAAATTGAGTTATATATTAAAAATTAGGAGTATAAATTATGCCTGCAGAGAAAGAAAAAGATAAAAAACAACGAGTGCTAAGCGGCCGTCAAAAAGTTGCTATATTTTTAGTATCTCTAGGAATGGAAACATCTAGTGAGATATTTAAGCACTTGAGAGAAGAAGAAATAGAGCAAATAACATTTGATATTGCGAGACTTGAAAATATAGAATCTGCTGATAAGGATGCAGTATTCAGAGAGTTCCAGGAGATGATGATAGCTCAGGACTTTATAACTCAAGGTGGTATAGATTATGCAAGAGACTTGCTTGAAAGATCTGTAGGTAGTCAGAAGGCTAGCGATATAATCAATAGATTAACTTCTTCATTACAGGTTAGACCTTTTGATTTTATACGCCGTACAGACCCTGCTCACTTGCTGAACTTCATACAAGGTGAACACCCTCAAACTATAGCACTTATTTTGGCTTATTTGGAAGCTCAAAAGGCTGCTAGTATATTGGGAGCTTTACCTACAGAGATTCAGCCTGATGTAGCTAAACGTATTGCTATAATGGACAGAACATCTCCAGAGGTTTTAAGAGAGGTTGAAAGGGTACTTGAAAGAAAACTTTCTACTCTTGCTAGTGAAGACTTTACTTCTGCTGGTGGTATTGATTCTATAGTAGAAATCATTAACAGTGTTGATAGATCTACTGAGAAAAGTATTATCGAGAGTTTGGAGGAAGACGATCCAGAACTTGCAGAAGAGATCAAGAAACGTATGTTTGTATTCGAAGATATTGTTTTACTTGATGACAGAGCTATACAGAAAGTACTTCGTGAAGTTGATTCAAGCGATTTGGCTAAGGCTCTTAAGAGTGTTGATACAGATGCTCAGGATAAAGTTTATAGAAACATGTCCAAACGTGCTGCTGCATTGCTTAAAGAGGATATGGACTTTATGGGACCTGTTCGTCTTAAAGACGTTGAAGAAGCTCAGCAGAAAATCGTTAATATCATTCGTAAGCTTGAAGAGCAAGGTGATATTGTTGTTGCTCGTGCTGGTGAAGATGAAATGGTTGTTTGATTTTAATAACCATCAATATATAAACTGTTAATTGGGAGTAAATTATGCCAGAAAAGGTTTTTAAATCCAAAAGTATTGTTGAACTTACTCAGAAAGTAAATATTGCTGTACCTCATCATAAATCACAGGAAGAACTTGATTATGAAGAGTCGCAGGAAGAATATAGAGGACCTTCCATTGAGGAGATAGAAGCAGAGATTGCAGGACTTAGAGCTCAATGGGAAGAAGATTTAAGAGATATGAGAAGAAAGGCTGTTGATGAAGCAGACAGAATTATTGAAGATGCTAAAACACAGGCTTTTGAGATATTTAAATCAAAACAAAATGAGGCTCATGTTATTTCAGAGCAGGCTAAAGTTGATGCTTCAAGAATAATACAAGATGCCAATGCTGAAAAAGAAAGAATACAAAGCGAATCCGAATCTATAAAAGATGCTGCCTATAAAGAAGGATATGCTAAAGGATACGATGAGGGTTTTGAAAAATCTTTTTCTGACAGTAATAATGATTTAATAAAATTAACAGAAAAAATGAAAAAAATCTTAGCTGAAACTATTAATAAGAGAAATGAAATAATAGATGCAGCAGAATCTCAGGTTATTGAAGTTGCTGTACTTATAGCTAAGAGAGTTGTAAAAATGCTTACTGAAAGAGATAAAGGTATCGTTATAAGAAATATTCAGGAAGCTTTGAGAAGAATTAAAGGCAGAACTAAAATTACTATTAGAGTAAATATTGATGATTTAGAGGTTTCTGCAAGACATAAAGATGAGTTTTATCAAATGCTTGATAAGATTGAAGGCGTAACAGTACTTGAAGATCCTAATGTTGATGTAGGCGGATGTATGATAGAAACTGACTTTGGTGATATCGATGCTAGAATAAATACTCAGTTGAATGAAATAGAAACTGCTATTAAAGAAGTAGAACCTATTAAAGGTTTCTAATTTTACTATAATTTATTTTAGGGCTGATAATACTATGATTAAAGATGAGAATATAGATTTTGATAAAGAAGTAAAGAAAACATTTGAGAAATATAGAAAGGTAGTAGATGATGTTGCTTTATTAAAGTCTTATGGAAAGGTTAAGGAAGTTATAGGTTCATTAGTTATTAGTGAAGGACCTTTTTGCAAACTTGGCGATATGTGCCGTATATATATGAATGATAATACTTATCTTGATGCTGAGGCTATAGGTTTTAGAAATCAAGATGTACTTTTAGCTACTTTCGGACCTGTTAATGGAATAACTTTCGGCAATATGGTTTATTCTTTTGAAAGACCATTATCAGTAATGTGCTGCGATGAAATATTGGGTACAGTATTAGATGCCAGAGGAAAACCTCTTGCAGGAGGAGGACATAATTTTTATGAAACTCCTGTTCCTGTTTCTCATAGTTCAGTTAATCCTATGAATAGACCTAGAATAAAGAAGCATATACAAACAGGTGTTAGAGCTATAGACGGACTTTTAACAGTTGGAAAAGGTCAGCGTATGGCTATAATGAGCGGTACTGGTGTTGGTAAATCTACACTTTTATCTATGATAGCTAGAAACACTAATGCTGATGTAAATGTAATAGCATTGATTGGTGAAAGAAGAAGAGAGGTTAGAGATTTTATAGAAAGAGACCTTGGAGAAGAAGGTTTAAAAAGAAGTATATTAGTTGTTGCTACAAGCGATGATGCTCCTCTTTTAAGAGTAAGAGCTGCATATACTGCTACTACAATAGCTGAATATTTCAGAGATAAAGGCAAAAATGTTATGTTCATGGTTGACTCTGTAACACGTTTTGCTTTGGCACAAAGAGAAATAGGGCTTTCAAGGGGAGAGCCTCCTACTACTAGAGGTTATACTCCTAGCGTATTCTCTGAACTTGCTAAACTTTTGGAAAGAACTGGTACTTCAAATAAGGGTTCTATTACAGCATTTTATAATGTATTGGTTGAAGGTGATGATTTGGATGAGCCTATTACAGATGCTGTTAGAGGTATATTAGACGGGCATATAGTTTTATCTAGGGATTTGGCTAATAGAGGACATTTCCCTGCTATTGATATTAATAAAAGCATATCTAGGATTATGAATGAAGTAGTTTCTAATATGCATAAAAAAGCAGCCAGAGAATTTTTAAAGATGAGTGCTGACTATAATGAGGCTAAAGAGCTTATAATGATAGGAGGTTATGCTAAAGGCAGTATGCCTGATGTTGATAGGGCTATTGATTATAAGCCTATGATGGATAGATATTTACAGCAGGATGTATATGAGGTTTCAAGTTTTGCTGATAGTAAAGAAGCACTTTTATCTATGTTCTATTCACAGAGCGAGATAGAAGAGGATTTAGTAAACAGCGGAGATGTAAAAAAAGCAGATGACAGAACAAATATTTCCGACAATGTAGAATATGCTGATGATGTTGTGATATTATAGATATTGAGAAAAATATAAGATTGTTGGTAATATTATGAAGAGATTTAATTTTAAGCTTGAACCTTTATATAAACTTAGAAAAAATATAGAAAAGCAAAAACAGGCGGAGGTGGCTGAAGTTTCTGCTTTATACAATAAAGAAAGAGATGGAAAAGATGACTGCATTTCAAAAATCAATGATGGTATAAGAATTGTTGATAGTATGGAAGATAATGATGAAATGCTTAGTATGAGTATTTATTTGGGAGAGTATATAAGTGCTTTGAACTCTCAGATAGCTATTCATGAAGATAATATGGCTGAGATAAGTATTGAACTTAGAAAGAGGCAGGAAGTTTTGCAGGAGGCTTCAAGACAAAGAAGAGCTGTTGAACTTTTGAAAGAAAAGAAATTATTAGAACATAAAAAATTAATGGATAAAGAAGAACAAGCTAAGCTAGATGAATGGAAAAAGGAATATGTTTCTAGTGATGCTTATGAATATTGATAATATTTAAGAGGGTATTATTATGATAGAATCTGTACAAAGAATACATGCTAGAATAGGGGAGATTCAGGATACTTTTAATAAGTTAGGTTTTGCTCCTTTAAATACTCAGCTTCCAAATAAGCCTTTTTCAGAGCATTTAAATGAGGCTATGGCTGAAAATAATACTGAAAATAAAGTAAATAATATTGATGGTTCTATAGTTAATGATACTAATAAAAAACTTAATAATGGTAAGATTATTGATGGAGATACTTCTTCCGATGCTTTCAAAGGAAAAATATCTTTAGGTGTTTATGAGAATAATTCAAATAATTTTGCTAAGGCTGTAAATGCATATAAAAAAGCTTCAGTAGAAAGTTTCCCTACTAAGTATGATGATATAATTAAAGAGGCAGCAGAAAAATATTCTTTGCCTGAAAATTTGATTAAGGCTGTTATTAAACAGGAATCGAATTATATGCCTAATGCTGTGAGCCATAAAGGTGCTGTTGGTTTAATGCAGATAATGCCTCAAACTGGTGTAGGATTAGGTGTTACAGATAAAGAGATGCTTAAAGATCCATATACTAATATTATGGCTGGAAGCAAATATTTATCTCAAATGTTAAATAGATATGATGGAAGGCTTGATTTATCATTATCAGCTTATAATGCTGGACCTAATTTAGTGGATAAACTGCAGAGAATTCCTAATATCGAGGAAACAAAAAATTATGTTAAAAATATTATAGGATATATAAAGTAAAGTTTACATAATTAAGGTTACATATGTTTGCTTGACTTTTTTATTCTGTAATTTTATAATATTTTACAAAATTGCCCGCTTAGCTCAGCAGGTAGAGCATCACCATGGTAAGGTGAGGGTCGTCGGTTCAATCCCGATAGCGGGCTTTTGTTCACTATTATAAACCAAAATATCACAAACTATAAAAGAGGATTTATGAGAATAAAACTTCTAGCGGTTATAGTATTATTTTTAATGACTATATCGCTTTCATACACTTTCGATAAAACTCCGTATTATGTAAACACAGAAACTTATGACTCATACAGGGAGTTATTAAGAGGGGTGCATTATTATAATCAGGAACGTTATGATGCTGCTATAGCTAGTTTTAGAAACTCTCTTAATACAAATCCTACAGATAAGTTTATAAGATACTGGTATAGTAAGTCATTATATAAGGCTGGATATATGTCTTTGGCTGTAAATGAATGGCTTAATATTGCTAGGATGGGATATGAAGATCCTATAATACTTTCTAAAATCAATAAGTATGATTCAGCTAATGCTGTTGAAGAGAGAAAGGATATTTTAAGTAATTTTATTTATTTAAAAGCATTTTCTACAAATGCAAACTTTGTAAGAAATATTAATCAGCCTATACAGATAAAAGTAATGCCTGATGGAAGTTTGTATGTTTTGGATTATAGCGATTCTTCTTTGAAAAAATTTGATATCAATGGTAATTTGGTAGAAAAAATTTCTAATGGAAAAAGATTGGAAAGACAGCAGACTAGTTGGTGGAAAAAAGTTTTGCAATTTGTAGCGAGGGTTTATCCTTATGAAAGGTTAGATAACCCAAGAGGTTTTGATATAGATGCAAATGGAAATATATATATAGCTAATACTAAAAAAGATAAAATATATAAATACGATGCTAATCATAATTATATTACTAATATAGGTGTATCTGGGGTTAGTAATGGACAGCTGCTTGGACCTTCTTCTGTTGTTGTTGATAGAGATGGAAATTTATATGTTTCTGATACTGGTAATAATAGAGTGGTTGTATTTGATGTTGATGGAAATTTCTTATATAGTTTTGGAAAACTTGGCGAAAATGAAGGGGAATTATTCTCTCCAGCTGGTATAGTTGTTAATGATAGATATATATATGTTGCTGATATGGGAAATAAAAGAGTACAGCAATTTGATTTGAATGGAAATTATGTTCAGACTATTAAGCATAATTTATTTAATGAGCCTAGAGGGTTATCGTTTTCTAAAGATGGAAATCTTTATATAGCTGATGGGAATAAGATATTTTATTATGATATAAATTCATCTGATTTTACTATATTTAATAATTCTGAAAGATATACTGTAACTCCTACTTCAGTTTCTGAAGGACCTAATGGAGATATATATCTTACTGATTTTATGTCTGGAAGGGTAGATGTATATACTAGAAAAGAAGAGTATTATGCTAATTTAGATGTATTTGTAGATAGAGAATATTTAAATAAATTCCCTGTTGTAGTGGCATCTGTTACAGTTAGAGATAGAATGACTAATCCTGTTATAGGACTTACAGCTGATAATTTCTTTGTTACAGAGAACTCATCAGTTGCTCATAAAGTTGCTTTTTATGATGCTCCAGAATTACATGAATATAGATTTGTATATTTGATAGAAGATAGTTTAGCTGCTAAACCTTATGAAAATAGAATAAAAGAAGAGATAAGCAATTTTACTATGAGCTTAACTAATAATGATGAAGTTTTAGTTATACATTATAATGATCAGGTTTATAAGTCTGATAATTATGATGCGAGAAATTTGAGAATACTTGAAAATGCTAATAATTTCCATTTCAGCGGAGGAATATCTGCTTTAGATGATGCTTATTATGAGGCTATAAGACTTGCTGGTAATAGCTTTAAGAAAACTGCTATTATACATTTTACAGTAAGTAATCCTGATGATAGAGTATTTGATATGATGAATTTCAGTGATATTGCTAGTTTTGCTAAAAATAATGCTGTATCATTGAATCAAGTTTATATAGGTACTAATAAATCTAATTATTTCTTAGATTTAATGACAAAAAGTACTTATGGATATGCTATAGATGCTGATTTATCTATAGATTATTCGGGAGAGCTTAATAAAATGAAGAATATAGATTTTGGAAGATATTTCATATACTATAATAGCTTTAGAAATATGTCTCAATCAGGACAGTTTAGGGCTTTGAATGTAAAAGTTCAGTATAGAGATATGTACGGTGAAGAAGAAGTTGGTTATGTAGTGCCATAATAAAAGTTTATAAATAAAGAGGCTTTTCATATTAGTATGAGAAGCCTCTTTTATTATATAGATTATTATGATTATAAATAAAAGACTTTCTTTATTAATTTAAGAAAGCCTTTTATTATTAATTAAATATTATCTTCTCTTTTTCGATTTTTTTGATTTTCTTTTTTCTTTGCTTTTAGTTTTAGATGATTTAGATTTTCTTGAATATATTTCTTTTTTGTTTTTCTTTTTCTTCAGAAAATCTCTGCTGTCTATTATATCTCTGTCATCGAAACTATTATCAAATTCGCTTGCTGGTATAAAGTCAATGAATAATTCTTTTACATCAACTTTATAAACTACTATTCTTATTCTATCTCCCAATGTGTACCATTTGGCATCTTCTTCGCTATAGGCTGCCTGTTCATGTTCATCATATCTGTAATGCGATTTTAAAGTGGCATATCTTATTAAGCCTTCTATTCCTCTGTCTTCGATTTCAACGAATATTCCGAAATTTGTAATTCCGCTCACTATTCCATTATATTCATTTCCCACTTTGTCTTTCATAAATCTAGCAGCTTTTACTTTATCCAAACTTCTTTCACATTCAACTGCTATTCTTTCAGTCTTTGAACACCATTGAGCCGAATTTGTATAAAACTGCTGCATAGTAGGTTTTAAATTATTTATTCCCTCTAATGACTGCTTTAAAAGTCTATGAGTAAGTAAGTCTGTATATCTTCTTATAGGCGAAGTAAAATGAGTATAATATTCAAAACCTAATCCAAAATGCCCTATATTATTAACATCGTATATAGCTTGCTTCATAGAACGTAAGAGTAGGGTAAGAAGTAATTTTTCGTCAGGCTTTCCCATTATAGATTCTATAAATGAATGGAAATCTAAATTACCATCTGCATCTTTTGTAACTCTGTAGCCTCTATTAAATGCTATCCTTGTGAATGTGTCTAGCTTTTCCTGATCTGGACTATCATGCACTCTATATATAGAACCTTTTATATTTTTTAATCTTTTAGCTACTTCGCAGTTAGCGATAAGCATTAATTCTTCTATTATTTTATGAGTTTCTTTTCTTTCACCAATGAAAAAGTCTTTAGGATTTCCGCCTTTATCCAATATTATTTGAGTTTCATTAAGATTAAACTCTATACTTCCATTGTCTATTCTTTTTTGAAGAAGTATTTTTTTTACATCATCAGCATTCTTTAATAATTCTACAAGCCAATCTTCATCTTGTTCTATGCCATCCAAAACATCTTGAGCATAATCATAAGTTAATCTTCTGCTTGATTTTATAACGCTTTTATGAAAAGTACTTTCCTTTATATGGCCTTTATTGTCTATTGTTACAAATACTGTCATTGTGAATCTGCTTACACCTTCATTTAAAGAACATATTCCATTTGAAAGCTCATGCGGAAACATAGGATAAACTGTATCTATTAAATAAACGCTGTTTCCTCTCTTTCTTGCTTCTCTGTCTAAAGCACTTCCCATAACTACAAAATGACTAACATCAGCAATATGAATACCTAATTTATAACCGTCATTTAATTTTTCTATACTTATAGCATCATCAAAATCTTTTGAATCTGCTCCGTCTATTGTTACAGTTCTTATATCTCTTAAATCTATTCTATCAAATTCTAATTCCACATTTTCCATGCTGTCTGGTAATAGCTTAGCTTCTTCAATACATTTTTTTGGGAATTCGGTAGGTACATTATAGGCTTTTGCTATTATCTCAGCATCTTTTTTAGCATTATTAATATCTATCTTTATTTCTGGTTTTGGTATGCTTGTTTTTTTATTTCCTATATCTGTTTTTTTATCTTTTGATTTTCCTTTTCTTTCTCTTAATACATTTCTTTCTTTTTCTGTTATTTGTTTTAATTCTCTATCTAAATATGTTTTTCCTTCATTAGTAAGTTTTAATACATTGGATTTTTTCATTACAAGTCCCATAGAAACAGACTTTTGAAGCATTTTATCGAAACGAAGTTTATCCTTTTTAGTTTCTACATATTTTTTTTTATATTCTGATATATCTAATTCTTTTTCTTTATTAATTCTTTTCAATAGTTTTATTACTTTCATATTTTATTTTTTACCTACAATTTATATTATATTTTTCATAAATAATTGTTTTATTGATAATTATTTCATTATAGCAATATTATTTATAATGTCAAATCGTAATTTTTTTTTACATATTTGTAAAATTATGGTTTTATGAGCAAGAAAGCATTTATTTTTTTATGTCCCCCTTTTTGGGGGGCATACAATAATTAAATGAAAGTTATAAATATTGAATCATAATAATTGTTATATATATAGTATCTTTTGTTAGTACATTCTAACATGATAATTGATTATGTCAATACTTAATTTGAATTTTTTATTTCAAACCATTCTTTTTTTACATTATTAGAATTAGACATTAATTGCTTTAATTTATCTATATTTTTATTATTAAGTGCTTCTTTAAAATCATTTAAACAATTTATATATTTATCTAATGATTCATATAAATAATTACTATTATACATAAATAACTCGCTCCACATATTAGCATCTATAGTACCAACTCTTGTATGATCTCCTAAGCTGTTTCCTTCGAATCCTATTGATGATAAAAAATGATCATGATTAACAATTGAACAGGCTATTATATGCATAAGCTGACTAGTAAATGCTATCATTTCATCATGCTTTTGTGCTGTTGTTTTTGTTATTTTAGAGCATCCTATATCTATTGATAATTTTTCTATTATTTTGATATCATTATCATCAGCATTTTCATTATTTATTATAATTGCATTTGAGTTTTTGAATAAAGTTTCTGAAGAGTTTATATATCCTCCTTTTTCTTTACCAGCCATAGTATGAAGCCCTACATACTTTTTATCTTTGGTATTATTAAATATATCAGTTTTAACTCCGCAGAAATCTGATAGTATTTTTTTATTATCAATTAAATGTTTATATTTATTTATTATATCCAATGCTATTGAAGGTAGTGTGCATATCATAATAATATCAGAGCATTTGAAGAAATCTTCAATATTATCATAATTATAAGCCCCTTTTGATATATAACCATCTTTTAAAGCAGATTCTATATTGTCTTTATTTGTATCTATTGCATAAATATTATAATTTTGATTACTTAATTTTAATGCTTTAATTAATGAGCCCCCCATTAAACCCATTCCTATTACTGTTATATTTGACATATTATTTCCTTTGCATCATAATTCATTATATATATTTTCTAATATTTCTAATACTTTATTTTTATCTTTCATAATAAAACTATTTCCTTTATTTGTTAATTCTATAGGAATATGTTTTTTTATTATATAATCTATGAATTTGCTAGGTTTTTTAAATCTAGTATTTTTTACAGCACTGGAATTATTTCCTATTTTGAATTTCTTATTAATTTCATTCATAGTATTTGCTAATGGAATAACAGCATTTTCATCATAATTGATTAATATTTTTTTGAATGCCAATATGAAATTTTTCTCGCTTATTTCAAAACTTCCTATATCCAAAATTTTAGACATTACATTTTTGAATATATTGATATCATTAATATAAAAATCATCATTATCAGTTTTTGTCTCTATACCGTTATTATTTAAATATTTAAGAACATTTTTCATTTTTTTGAATTGAGTTTGTTCTATAGCACTTTTTCCTTTATCAAGATTGAAATTTTCATTTATTTTATTGCATATATCTGATATAGAAATTTTTATATTTTCAGTGTTTTGATTATTATTGATTTCTAATACTCTTTTATAGAAGAAGTTTAAAAATTCAATTTTATCTATATTATTTTCTTTTTTAACATCATTATCATATTTTTCTGATAATTTATAATCTTCAATTTTAAATATATGATTGCATGGATTTTTAAATATATCTCTTTTAGTATTATCAAATATTGTAACTATTCCTATATTAGCACCGTATCTATTAAGCCTATCCATAACAACAGTATAATCAACATCTCTAGTTACAAATATAATTATATCAGTTTTTTTATCAATAATAAAATCTTCAAAAGCATCTATTGAAGATATCATATCAGCCATATTTTTAGCTTTATTTACAGGTACTGAATAAATAATATCTATATGCAAATCTCTTAATTGCTTGGCATATTTCTTTATAGATTTTGCATCACCATAGGCTTTTTTTACAGAATAGAATATTTCTTTATCTTTTAAATTATTTTTATAAAATGAAAATATATTATTAAGCATAGAATCAAAATTTACTTCATAGCTTAAATGCGATACATTTTCTAAATCTATATAAATACCTATTTTTTTCATAATTCCGCCAATATTTGTATAAAATAATATATATATTTTATAAAGAAATAGAAAAAATACAATACTATTAGAGATAATTAATTATGATAATTCATGTATAATAGCTTCTTCATAATTTTTTATAATATCTCTTATAAATATATCTTTTGAAAATATAGCTATAGGTATATTATATTTATTTGAATATTCTCTTATAAATGATAATGCTTCTTTAGTTCTTTTATTATCAAATGTTATGAAAGGGTCATCTAATAATATCAATCTTCCAGCCTCATGTATTTTTGTAAGTATAGAAAGACGCATAGCTATATAAACAGCATCTTTTGTGGCAGATGATAAAAGTTCTACATTTCTGCTTTCATTTTGCTTATCTTTTACCATAATTTTGTTTTTATCAAATCCTGACATTTCAATACCATCATCAGATAAGCTTTTTCCTGTTATATGATTGTATAAAATTTTAGCTTCATTAGAAAGAGAATTGAATATATCATCATTTTTTTTATTTATTTTGGAAAGCATATCTTCAAGTAATTCCAAAGCCTTTTTTCTTTTATTTAGATTTTTTATCTCTTCATTATTTTCTGCAAGCTCGCTTTCAAGATTTATTATAATATCATGAACATTATTAGTACTATTGAGCTCTCCTTGAATATATGATGCATTGGATATAACCTTATTCATATCTTCTTTTATAGAATTGATTTCTCTATCTAATTCTCTAAGCTTATTTTCTAGTGCCTTCATTTCCATTTCATTAAAGTCATCATGATTTATTCCCCTTTCATCTAATTCTTTTAATATTCTATTGCAATTTGCCTCTAATGTGGGAATATCTTTAAATCCGAATTTTTTTGCCTCTATAATTAATTTGGCAAATAATTCTTCAGTACTTTTATATACATTATCAAAATTAGTTTTTATTTCATAATAATTTTCTTTGTTTTTTACATTAAGCTTATTAAAAAAATCATTTAATTCTTTATTATAATTTTCCAAATTAATTAAAGCTTCCTGCAATTCTATATTATAATTTTCCAATTCTTCATCATCATTTTTTGATAATATCAATTCTATTTTTGCCAATTCTCTTAATAAAATATCTTTTAAAGCAGATAGTTCTAAATCATCAGCATATATATCAATTTCAGGCAATGAATCTAATATATCATTTATAAATTTATCATTTTTTGATTCTTTTATAAACATAAAAGGTATAGAAGGAAGTATTATTAAAAACCAATAAGGATTTTTAAAATATAAACTTAATAAAGCTGAGATTACAAATACAGCAGCTAAAAAAACTATTTTTGGTATCTTATTATTTTTTTCTTTTAATTCATCTATTTTATTTATAGCCTTATCAATTCTAAGCATTAAACTTTGATAATCAACTTTATTTTTATCTTCTGCTGATTTTTGAAGAGATTCTATTTTTCCTTTTAAATATGATATTCTATTTTCGCATTCATCTATTTTCCTGCTTGAATCATTTATTGTTTTTGAATGATCTTTTTGCAGATTTATATTTTCTTTTATGAATTTATCTTTTTTATAAAATTCATTTATCATGCTGATTATGTTTAAAAGATTATTTTTCTCTTTTGATTTATTTTTTTCCTCTCTCAAAGCATTTAATTTATTATATTCATCAACTTTTTCTTTTATGATATTATCACTTTCTTTTAATAATTCATTTAATTCTTTTAATTTATCTTTTTTATTTACTTCTGTATTTGCTTTGCTGTATGAATCATTCAGCTGATTTTTTATCTCTTCATTTCTATATTTTAAATTTTTTAATTGAGCTGGTATTGCCGCCTGTGATTTTCCAGAATGCTCAGCTTTTATTTCTGATATTATTTTTCCTATATCTATATCTGAAGTAAATAATTTTTTCTTTATCTCGCTTTCCCAATCTTTGGAATCTTTTTTACTGTCTGACATTTCAAATATTATTTCGCTTTGTCTTATTGAATATAAATTATTGTATGATTCTGGATGAAGTTTTATGGAATTATCTATTTCTGGTACAGTATTAATATCTATATCATCTCCATATCTTAATTTTATCTGCTTTGCAAATGATGAAGTTTTTTTATTTTCTGAAAATAGAAGCATTAAAGAATCGAATATAGTAGTTTTTCCAGATTCATTTTCTCCATAAAATAATGTAAGTTTGTCTGATATTTCAAATGATTTATTTTTGAACTTTCCGAATTTATTTAAATTTAATATCATTTTTATTTTTCCATTTTTTATTGATTTTTTATTACTTTTATCTTTTTTTATTTTGCAAAGCTGTATATATCTTTTCTATTCCTATTCTTCTAGCTATTTCTGTTATTTCTAAATCTTCTTCGCTATTGGTATTAAATTCATATTCATCAGCTATAGATAGAAATTCTTTTATAATACTTTCAGAGCATGCATTTTCAAGTAAAAATAATTCCGAAGTTTTTATATTTATATCCCTTACATATTTTGAATATTTATTTTTTACAGAATTGATCTTTTCATGAAGTTCATTTTCATCTTCTGCTATGCCATAAACATTAATATCTATAATATCATTAATACCCCATATAGAAGCTTTTTGCTCTAAATTTGATAAATTATCAATATTGCTTTCATATACTCTGTATTCTCCAGCATTTTTTATATTGATAAATTTTCTATCTATATTGCCGTTTTGAAATTCTAATGATAAACATCTTCTTTCACCCATTTCGGATTTACTTTTTCTCCATACTCTAGCAGAACCTGTATATATTATTTCTATATTTTCTATATTTATTTGCATTTGTTTATGTATATGTCCTACTATTGCAATATTAGGGTCTATTTTTTTTATTATATCTATAGGTATGCTTGCTGCCTCTTCATTTTCTTCTATAGCCCATAATGTGCCCTCAACTATTCCATGAGCTATTACTATTCTATTATCAGCATTTAAACTTTCTATTTTTTTTATTGTATCATTATCTATAATATATTTTTCACTGTAGGGTAATGCTATAATATCCAAATTATCAATATTAAAAAAACTTATATCTTCTATGACTATAACATTGTCAGGGAATTTTAATTTATTTAAAGTTATACCTTTAGCTTTTAAGTTTTCATGATTGCCTTTAAGTAAGTATACATCTTTTTGATAATCTTCCATTTTTTTTGAGAATATATCTTTCAATTCTTGCAAATCTTCGAAAGTATTGAAAGTATCTCCAAGAAGCATTAAAGCATCATAGTTTTTTGCATATTCTATTATTTCATCTAATACAGAAAGAGAATATTCTTTTTCTTGAATGCTTAAATGCAAATCGCTTGATATTAATAATTTAGGCATAAATAATTTACTCTTATTGTTTAGGATTAATTTTAAAAATAAAACTGTATTTTTGTATTATAAATTAAATATATTAATTAATCAATATTTGATTATTATGGATTGAAATTTAATTTATATAATAGTATCATCTATATACTTTTATATAATTCAATATAGGGGCTGATTATGGATAAGGAATATGCTAAACATTTGATGGGAATATACAAAGATAAAGTTCTTCATGAGAGAATGAAAAGAAGACTTGAATATTTTGAGAGGGTTTTCAAAAGAGATAATGATAAAAGATTATTTGCTGAACTTGCATTTTGTATATGTACGCCTCAGACAAAGGCTAGAAGCGGTGCTGCTGCTATAATTGATTTATATAATAATAATTTGCTTTTCAAAGGAAGTGCTGAAAAAGTAGCAAATATATTAATAAAGCATGTAAGATTTCATAATATGAAAGCTGAAAATATAGT
>CALXXQ010000051.1 GCA_944392715.1 uncultured Brachyspira sp. | reverse complement strand
TATTGATATAAATGAAGATAGATTAAATATTGCAAAAGAAAATAAATTAGCTGACTTTTTTATAAATCCTAATAAAGTTAATAATATAGAAGAATATATAAAAGAAATAAATAATGGCAGACTTTCTGATGCTACAATAGAAGCGGCGGGTGGAGAAAATACATTTGAATTAGCTTGGAAAATAGCAAGACCTAATTCTGTAGTAGCGTTAGTTGCAATGTATGAAAAGCCTCAGATATTACCCTTAAATATAATGTATGGAAAAAATTTAATATTCAAAACAGGCGGAGTTGATGCTGTTCATAGTGATAAAATTCTGAAATTGATATCTGAAGGTAAATTGAACACAGATTTTCTTATCACTCATAGAGTAAAATTAAATGATATATTAAAAGGTTATGAAATATTTGATAAAAAAGAGGATAATTGTATTAAAGTTGCTGTTGAAAATAATTAATTAAAATTATATACACTTTATATTATTGTAATTTGACAAAGGATTAAAATTCGGTATAATAATTTTATGGAATTGAAATTAAATAATAATTTTAATGTTTTGAATGATTATTTTGTTAGATATCTTTTTTCTGACAAAGGCAGTGAAGTAATATTATTGGATTTCATTAATTCAATAATGCTTGATTCTAATATGAAGACATTCCGTTCAGTAGAAATTTTAACTCCATTTAATTACAAAGAAAATTATGAAGATAAAGAAAGTATTGTTGATGTAAAATGTATAACACAAAATGGCAGTGTTGTTATAATAGAAATTCAGCTTCAAGGTAATTCAAGATTTCCAGAGAGAATATTATATTATTGGGCTTCTAATTACAGTAAACTTTTAAAACAAGGTGAAAAGTATGATGCTTTGACCCCTGTAATTAGTATAAATTTACTTAATTTCAATTTAGATGATTCTGATAATGTTCATTCATGTTATATGATTTATGACACTGTTAATCAAAGATTATTAACTGACCATTTGCAAATACACATAGTAGAATTAAAAAAATTTAAATATAATTTGCTTGAGCATGATTTAAATTGCTGGCTAAAGTTTTTTACTATGAAAGATAAAGATAACAAGGAGGAAATTATGTCTGAGTTAGTAAAAGAAAAGCCTATAATGGAAGAAGTACAAAAAAGATATAATAATTTTATAAAGAACAGACTAATGATGAATGAGTATGATAAAAGAGAAGCATATCTATATGGTAACCAAATAATGTTGGAGGAAGAAAGAAGATTAGGAATTGAGGAAGGTATAAAAAAGGGAATAGAACAAGGTATAGAACAAGGTATAGAACAAGGTATAAAAGAAAATCAAATATTGATAGCTAAAAATATGAAAAAAGAAAATATGGATATTAATATCATACATAGATTAACTGGATTGAGTAAAGAAGAAATAGAAAAGCTTTAATAATTATATCATTTGTAATTATATTAATGCTTATATAACATAAAATATTGCTTGATAAAATTAATATATTTTGTATACTTATATAAAAATGCAATAAAATATTATATAGTATATAATTATGGACACATTGAAAAAATTATTAAGTATCATGAAAATTTAGTTAATCTACTAGGTGATTATGTTGATGTATATACCAGTGTAAGAAAAGATAATTCTTGGGATGCTTATTCTGTTGATAGGAAGATGTTAGAAATTTAGTAAACCATATTGAGAAATTAAATAAATTTATTGAAAGTAAATTGAATATAAATTTATAATAATGATATTAATTTTCTATAATTGCAATATAAATATTACTAAATTTATTTTATTAAATTAAAAATTATAAAGAAGTGACTTAAGTTGCTTCTTTTTTTGTTGTTTATATAAAAATATTAGAATATTCTAACATTTTTATATAAAAATACTGTAATTTAAATTTGTAATATTTCCATATTCATTGTATAATATATACATTAAAATTTGAAAATAATAATTTAAGAGGAAAATTACAAATATGGCTGCTGCAGAAAAAACATATAGCTCGAAAAATATTCAAGTTTTAGAGGGATTGGACCCTGTTAGAAAGCGTCCTGGTATGTATATAGGTTCTACAGGTGCTCAAGGTTTGCATCACTTAGTATATGAGGTTGTAGACAATAGTATAGATGAAGCTATGGCAGGATATTGTAAGAATATAACCGTTACTATTAAGAAAGACAATATAATAGAAGTAGAAGATGACGGAAGAGGAATACCTGTTGATATGCATCCGAAGCTAAAGATTTCAGCTTTGGAAGTAGTTATGACTAAATTGCATGCAGGAGGTAAATTCGATAATGAAACATATAAAGTATCAGGCGGTTTGCATGGTGTTGGAGTATCAGTTGTTAATGCTTTAAGTACAGAACTTATTGCTGAAGTAAGTAAAGATGGAAAACTTTATAAGCAAGTATATCATAAAGGTGTACCTGAAGAGCCTGTAAAAGAAGTAGGAACAAGCTCAAAAACAGGTACCAAAGTAACATTCAAAGCTGATGCTGAAATATTTGAAACTACAGAATATGATTATAAAATACTTGCTAATAGATTGAGAGAATTGGCTTTCTTAAATAGAGGAATAAAAATAACTCTAATAGATAAAAGAGAATCTAAAACTGTGAGTAATGATTTTTATTATGAGGGCGGTATTGAAATGTTCATTACGCATCTCAATGAAAATAAAAAAGCATTGCATGATAAGCCTATATACCTTCATAAAAATGAAGATAAAACAGATGTAGAAGTAGCTATGCAGTATGTTGATGCCTATAATGAAAATATATTCACATATTGTAATAATATTAATACTACTGAAGGCGGTACTCACTTAGTTGGATTTAGAACTGCTTTAACTAGAGTTTATACTGATTTTGCTAAAAAGCTTGAATTAGATAAGAAAAATAAAATAACATTTATGGGGGAAGATACAAGAGAAGGTTTAGTTGCTGTAGTATCTGTAAAAATTCCTAATCCTCAATTTGAAGGACAGACAAAAACTAAATTAGGTAATACAGAAGTTAGAGCTGTAACAGAAAAACTTGTTGTAGAAGGTTTAAATGATTATTTCTCACAAAACCCTAAAGTTATAAAAGCTATATTAGAAAAAATTATATCTGCAGCTCAGGCTAGAGAAGCTGCTAGAAAAGCTAGAGATTTAGCTAGAAGAAAAAATGCATTAGAAAGCGATTCTTTGCCTGGTAAATTAGCTGATTGTTCAGAACAGGAAGTAGATAAATGTGAAGTATATCTTGTAGAGGGAGACTCTGCAGGAGGTACAGCAAAAGGCGGAAGGGACAGACATTTCCAAGCTATTTTGCCTCTTAGAGGTAAAGTATTGAATGTTGAAAAAGCAAGGCTTGATAAGATTATAGATAATGAAAGTTTGAAGCCTATAATAGCAGCATTAGGATGCGGTGTGGGTTCTTCATTTGATATATCAAAAATAAGATATGGAAGAGTTATAATAATGGCTGATGCTGATATTGACGGATCACATATAAGAACTTTGCTTTTGACATTCTTCTTTAGATATATGCGTCCTTTAATAGATTTAGGTCATATATTTATAGCTGTTCCGCCATTATACAAAATAAGTTTTGATAAGAAAAATTTTGTATATGCCTACTCTGATGAGCAAAGAGATAAAATACTTGAAGAAAATAAAGATAAAAAATCTGATATACAAAGATATAAAGGTTTAGGGGAAATGAATGCTGATCAATTATGGGAAACTACTATGAACCCTGAAACTAGACTTATGTATCAAGTATTAACTGAAGATGCTGAAAAGGCAGATCAATTATTCTCTATGCTTATGGGTGATGAAGTTAAGCCTAGAAGAGATTTTATTGAAGCTAATGCTAGATATGTAAAAAATCTAGACGTTTAATCTATATTTGTTAATTTTATACTTATATTTCCCTTAAATATTATTTTATTTTTGCATTGATATAATTGTATATTTTGAATATAAGGAGAAAATAAATGGATAATAAATATGATTTAATTATAGTTGGAGGCGGACCTGGAGGAATTGCCGCTGCGGTTGAGGCTGCTATATTAGAAATGCCTAGGGTATTATTATTAGAAAAAGGAGATAATCACTCCACTACTATTAGAAAATTCTATAAAGATGATAAAAGAGTAGATAAAGACTATAAAGGCGAAGCATTAGATTTAAAAGGAAATATAAAATTTGAAACTGCCACTAAGGGAGATGTATTAGATTTATTCAGTGAATGTTTATTCGGAAACTATATAGAGGCTATGTTTAATACTGAGGTTGAATCTATTAAAAAAAATGGTGAATATTTAGAGGTAAATACTGCTGATAATAAAAAATATATATCAAAATATGTTGTAGCTTCTATTGGTAAAATGGGAAAGCCTAATAAACCTGATTATGCTATACCTGCTAGTTTGAATGCTGTTGTAAATTTCAATATTTATAAATGTAAGGAAAATGAAAAGGTATTAGTTGTAGGAGGAGGAAATTCCGCTGTTGAATATGCTTATTTATTAGGTAAGGATAATGATGTTACAATTAATTATAGAAAGGCAGAATTTACAAGACCTAATGAAAAAAATCTTGAAACTATAAAAGAAGATATTGCAAGCGGAAAAGTGAAAGCAAGACTTGGAGTAGATATAAAATCTATAGAAGATAAAGAAGGAAAGGTATTAGTACATTATACTGATGGTATAGATGATACTTATGATAGGGTTATATATGCTTTGGGAGGTGTTGCACCTATAGATTTTCTAAAAAGATGTAATATAGAATTAGATGAGCATGGAGTACCTATTGTTGATGATAAACATGAATCTTCTGTAGAAAATTTATTTGTAGCAGGAGATATATTATATAAATCAGGCGGTTCTATTGCTAAGGCTTTAAATGCTGGATTTGATATAGTAAAAAATGTACATAGCCTAATTGAAGCAGAAGCTGTTTGATTTTTTATTATATAAAAATTATTACAATATTAAGGAGTGAAATATGTTAAAGGTATTAGTTGCTTGTGCAAACGGAACAGGTACTAGCTTAATGATGAAAAATAAAGCTGAAAAAGCATTGAAAGAATTAGGTATAGAAAATGCTGAAATAAGCCATTGTGATTTGAAAAACTGCCCTATTTCAGATTATCATTTAATTTTCTGTCCTATTAATTTTGTTAATGATTTTAAGCATGTAGAAGAAAAAGGTATGAGGCTTATAGGAATAAAAAATATATTATCAGAAGAAGAGTTCAAACAAAAACTTCAAGATTCAGGATATTTAGAAGAATTAAAAAGCAAATAATTAATTATACATCAAAAAAGCAGAGGATTATAATTAAATCTTCTGCTTTTTATTTTAATCATTATATAATAATTTATAATCTTTTTTCTTTCCAGCCTCAGCATAATCTTCAGGAACAACTTTCCAATTATTAATTTTTTCAACTGTAATAGGAGCATTCTGATTTTCAAACCAATTTATAATATAGTATCTTAAATCTTTATCTGTAGATTTTATAACCAAATCTAAATTCTGCAAAGTTTCTAAATTAATTCCAGCACCCTGTGTAAGATGCCCTCCTCCCCCGCTTCCTCTATAAGAATTGACAGCAACTTTATATTCTTTATCTAATTCAAATGGTCTTCCATCTGAAAATGATTCTATAATAACTTTTTGTCCATTAGGCTTTGTAACATCAATTGTATAATTTAATCCCACTGCACTCTCATAATTATAAGTAGGAGTAATTGTATCATAAGAATTATATCTATTATTGAATATTAATTTTCCATTTGCATCTTTTTTAAAAGCTATAATATGATCATCAATATTAGTCATAGTATTAAACCATCTGCCATAAGAATATTCCATAGCATCTTTAATCTGTTTTCCTGTTAATCTCATTATATAGAAAAAATTTTCATATGGATATAAATTAAACATATCTCTTACTTTTATTGTACCATTATTTAAAACAGCATTTTTATTTAATGGTGCTGCAAATGAAATATCTATTTTCTCTCCTAATTCATTTTCAGCTATTAAAAATTGCAATTTATGTATAAAACTTAAAAAATGACTAGTTCCAAATAAAGCCTCATCAGAAGTAAGTTTTGTATCTAATATTCCAATATCTCTTCCAACCCATTTTTCTATATTATCCTTGGCATAAGAAAATTTATTTAAAAATTCCTTATCTGCTTCAAATTCAGAAGGCTCTATAAGTTCTCCATCAAATTTGACATTCCAAGATTTATTATCTTTATTATAAATCATACTTACATCTATAGAAGCTATATATCTAGATGAATTTACTCCACCATATATAGGAATTATTTTTCCGCTTGGACTTCTAACCTCTTTAGTTTTTTGTTTAGTAGTTTCATCATATCCAAAACCAGACCAACCCTGATGATCATGTCCTATAAGTATAAGGTCAAAGCCATCAACCTGCTCTGCAACCAATTGGCTTGCATTTTCATTTTTATACAATTCTTTATCTTCTGTATGATTAGCTCCAGAATGAAAAAGCCCTATAATCATGTCAGGATTTTCTTTATCTTTTATTATTTTAATCCACTTTTTAGCAGACTCAACCATATCCTCTGTAGTTAAGCCTTCATATAAAACCTTAGGAAGCTGTCTTTCTATGGCAGGTTCTATAAGTCCAAGAATGGCTATTTTTACATCATTTTTTTCTACTATTGTATATGGTTCAAAATATGGTTTTCTAGTATTTTCATCTATTAAATTGGCTGATATTAAAGGAGCATTTAATTCCTTAGCCATTTTATCATAAACATTATGTCCAGCCTCTATATCATGATTTCCAACACATACAGCATCATAATTCATATAATTTAAAACTTCTGACCATATATGATTTTCATTAGTAGCTACAAAATTATAATAGTAAACTGTAGGCTGACCTTGCAATGAATCTCCATTATCCAATAAAAGAATAGTTTTACCTTCATTTCTTAATTGTTTTATATATGATGATATATGAGCCATAGAAGTATTTTCTTCTTTATCTGTAATAAAATTATAAGGAAAAATCATTCCATGAATATCTGTAGTCTGTACTATAGTAAAATTAATTTCATCTTCAGGATATATCTTTTTTTCATTGGAATTACAAGATGATGTTGCTAATAATGTAGATAAAAAAATGCTCATTAGTAAATAACCTCTTTTCATATATACCCCAAAATACTATATGAGTATAATATAAATATAATAAAAAAACATATAAATTATTCTATTTTTAAAACTTTTTTTACTATATCAATATTATATATTATAAAATTTATAGAATTAAATATATAGTACAAAGTAAATAAAATTAGAAATATTAAAAAACCTCTTTTAAAAAGAGTTTTTCCTTTGCTTGTTTCATCTTCAGTCCAAAACAAATCAATAATATCTTTCTTCTTTCTTTTATTTGAAGTATTCTTCTTTTTATTATCATTTTGTTTTTTATCTTTCAATAATACTCTAAAAATTAAAGATATAATTATATAAATTAAACATGCAAATATAACAAAATTAAATATCAAATAAAATGTTATTATTTGCTCCATATCATTAAAATTTAAATTTTCCATAAAATATAATCTCCTATATTATAATTTTTTAAAAAGGACAGGCTATAGTTTGTTTATTTTTTATATCTGTATATTCTGCCTTCCAATAATGAGGATCATTTATTTCTATATACTTTATATTTTTAGTGTCTTTTATTATTTTTTTTTCAACAAAAGATTTATTTAAAAAAATAAATAAATGTTCTTTATCCTCAAATCCTCCAAATGAAATTTCTTTTATTGTGTTTCCAGATTTTAATTCATTATATAATATTTTTTCTAATTCATTACTTAATTTATACAAATTATTATTTTTTATAATTTCATTTAATTTAGTAATTTGTCCTTTAATTGTTTTTTCATCAACAATAATATATTGTTCCAAAATAATATCCTAAAATAAATATTTCACACTATTATATAATATATCTTTTTATTATTTTGTAAAATGATATATTATGTTATAATTTACAAATATAAATTAAATATGTTTTTATAAAAAAATATCAAGGAGTAAATATTATATGAGTAATGAAAATAAATCAAATACTTTAATAGAAAGAAAAGATGTAAAAATAGAAGATACTTGGGATTTAAGCCTATTATATAAAAATGATGAGGAGTTTGAAAAAGATTTTAAATTTATAGAAGAGTTTTCAAAAGAAGTAAGTAAGTTTAAAGGAAATCTTTCAAAGTCTGCAAATGAATTAAAAAATATATTAGATTCTATAATGAATGCATATATTATTTTAGAAAAATTAGGTTCTTATGCTTTTTTAAGACAGACAGAAGATTTAACTAATAATGATTCTAATATAAAAGTGGCTAGATTTGCAAAACTTTCTTCAGATTTTTCTGCTAATTTAAGTTATTTTGAACCTGAGCTTATGAGTATAGAAGATGAAAAAATCAATAGTTTTTTGAAAGATGAAGTACTGAAAGATTATCTTATTTATTTAAATAAAATACTAAAATACAAACCTCATACCTTATCAGAAAAGGAAGAAAGAATATTAGCTCTTCAAGGAGAATTAGCTTCAACAGCTTCAAATCTATTTGATACTTTAAATGATGCTGATTTAAATTTCGGAGAATTAGAACATAATGGAAATAAAACTCCATTAACTCATGCTACATTCTCAAGCTTCCAAGAAAGCCAAGACAGAGAAATAAGAAAGAATAGTTATAATCAATTTTATAAAGAATATGATAAGCATAAAAATACATTAGCAGAACTTTATGCAAGTCAAATAAAACAGGATATATTCGATGCCAGAATAAGAAATTATAATAGTGTACGTGAGATGGAATTATTCGCAGATGATATACCTATAAGTGTTTATGACAGTTTAATAGAAAGCGTACATAATGCATTACCTGCTTTGCATAGCTATTATGAATATTGTGCTAATAAATTAGGTATTAATGATTTCAGACAATATGATAAATATGCTCCAGTGGTTAAAGATGTTAAAATACATCATACATTTGATGAAGCTATATCAGTTTTAAATAAGGCTTTTCTTCCTCTTGGAGAAGAATATGTATCAACTCTTACAAATGGACTTAATTCAAGATGGGTTGATAAATACGAGAATAAAGGAAAAACAAGCGGAGCATTTTCTGCAGGATGCTATACTTCAGAGCCTTATATATTAATGAACTTTAGAGATGAAAGCATTGAATCAGTATTCACATTAGCACATGAAGCAGGACATAGTATGCATAGTTACTATAGCAGAAAGAATAATCCTTTCCAGCATCATGATTATAGTATATTTGAAGCAGAAGTAGCATCTACTTTTAATGAAAAACTTTTATTTAATTATTTAATGCAAAATGAAAGCAAAAAAGAAGTTAAGGCATTTTTACTTAATAAAGATATAAATGGATTTGTTGCTACAGTATTCAGACAAACTATGTTTGCTGAATTTGAGCATATAATTCATAAAGAAGCTGAAGAAGGCAATCCTACAACATTAGAACTTATAAGAACAGTTTATAAAGATTTATTAAAAAAATATTTTGGAGAAAAAGCTGTACTTGAAGATGTAAGCGATTTAGAGGCTTTGAGAATACCTCATTTCTATCGTTCATTCTATGTTTATAAATATGCTACTGGTATGTCTGCTGCCGTTGCTTTATCTAATGGTGTGCTTGAAGGAAATGCTAAAGGAGATTATACGAACAGAGATAATTATTTGAAATTCTTGAAAAGCGGAGGAAGCAGAACTCCTATAGAGAATTTAAAAGTTGCTGGTGTTGATATGACTAAACCTGAAGTTGTAGAGAGTGCTTTGAAATTATTTGCCAAAGAGGTTGAAGAATTAAAATCATTAAATTGATTTAATTAATAATTAATTTTTAAGGCTGGCATTATTTTATGTCAGCCTTTTATTTTAATATAAATCAAAATATTATTTTACATATTGCTTTTTTTATAATATAGTATATAATGGTACGGTAAATTAATTTAATGAGAGTTATATGGAAACTTCAGATAAAAGCTGGGTTGTTACATTAATTTTAGCAATATTCCTACCAGTTCATAGGTTCTATGTAGGAAAAATAGGCACAGGTATATTATATTGGATTACTGCTGGTGGTCTTGGTATATGGTATGTCATAGATATCATAATGATAATACTAGACAAATTCACTGATAAAGAAGGCAGAAAATTAAAAAGATAATACTATAATAGTAAATTTAAAAGCTACAAAATAGGAGGAGAGTTAATTATTTTTAGCTCTCTTATTTTTTATATACTGACAAATAATCAAAATCTTCTTAAATTAATTATCATAAACAAAAAATATATAACTTAAAATAATACTGCTTATATAATTTAGTTAATTTAATAATAAGAAGAAAAATTTAACTCTCAAATCTTTTATGATATATTGAAAGTAAATATTAAAATTATATAATATTTTAAGCAATTTATAATAAAAAATAGTTTTATTTTTTATAATTTAATATATACTAAAAATCTAAATATTTTTTAAGGAGAACATATGGAAGTTTCAGATAGAAGCTGGGTTGTTACATTGCTTTTAGCAATATTTCTGCCATTTCATAGATTCTATGTAGGAAAAATATGGACAGGTATATTATATTGGCTTACTGCCGGCGGTTTTGGTATATGGTACATTATAGATATTGTAATGATACTATTGGACAAATTTACGGATAAAGAAGGAAGAAAATTAAGAAAGTAACATAAAAATAATAAAAAAGAAGAGAGTTAATTACTTTTAGCTCTCTTCTTTTTTTAAAGATAGGTATAAACATGTATAAATATTTGATAGCTTTCTAATTATTTAATTTATTCATCTAAAGTAATTAAAACCTCTCTAGGCTTACTGCCGTTCTCTGGTCCTACTATACCTTGACGCTCCATTATCTCTACTATTCTAGCAGCCCTATTATAGCCTATTTTCAAGCGTCTTTGTAAGAATGAAGCACTTGCTTTACCAGTTCTAGCTACAAGCTGAACAGCATCCTCCCAAAGCTCTTCATCAAGTATATCTTCTTCATCAGTATTTTTATCATCAGCATCACTGCCCTCTAAAGCAGCAATCAAACTCTCATCAAACATAGGAGACATTTGACAGGATAAATAATCAACAACCTTTTTAACTTCATTATCAGAAACAAAAGCTCCCTGAACTCTATCTGGCATTTGACTTCCAGAAGCACAGAATAAAGCATCGCCCTTACCCAATAATTGTTCAGCTCCTGACATATCTATTATAATTCTTGAGTTAGTTTTATTAGGCACTTGGAATGCAACTCTTGTAGGAAGATTAGCTTTAATAACACCAGTAACAACATCAGCAGAAGGTCTTTGAGTAGCTATAATTAAATGTATGCCGACTGCCCTACTCATACCAGCTAAACGGGATATTAAATCCTCAACTTCTTTTGAAGCAACAACCATTAAGTTATGAAGCTCATCTATTACAAGAACTATATATGGGAATAATTCTAATGGCTCTCCATTGAATTCTGTTTCGCCTTCTTTTAATAATTGTCTTACCTTCTCATTATAAGTTTTAACATTTCTAACGAAAAATCTCTCCATTCTCTCATATCTCTTTTCCATTATATCAACAATATATCTCAATACTATAGTAGCTTTTTTCTCATCAGAAACTACAGGAGACATTAAATGAGGTATACCATTATATATAGAAAGCTCTACCCTCTTTTTATCTACAAATATAAATTTAAGTTCATCTGGTCTAAACTTATATAAAAGCGAAAGTATTATAGTAGATAAGCAAACACTCTTACCAGAACCAGTTGTACCAGCAACTAATAAGTGAGGAGCTTCTGACATATCAGATACAACATTATTACCATAAATACCTTTTCCAAGTACGAATGGTATATCAAGTTTAGATTGTCTGAAATCGGAGCTTTCTAAAACATCTCTTAAGAAAACTGCACTTCTCACTTTATTAGGTATTTCTATTCCTATAACAGAGCGCCCAGGTATAGGGGCAATTATTCTAACACTTTCAGATGCTAATGCTAATGCTATATTATCAGTAAGATTTGATATTTTTGAAACTCTTATTCCTGATGCAATTTCTAATTCATATCTAGTAATAACAGGTCCTCTTGAAACTCCTGTAACTTTTGCTTCAATATTAAAATCTAATAAAGTATGTTCAAGCTGCATTGCTGTTTGTTTAATAGATTCCATCATAGCACCATCATTAACAGGTATTGATCTATTAAGCAAATCAAAAGGAGGATATTTATAATGCTTATCAACATACTTTGTATCAAAATTAGATTGTATGCGTTCAGTATCTAAATTTTTAATTGATTTCGTACCTATTACAGATTTCATAGGCTTTAAAGTATCAACTGTTTTCTGAGACTCTATATTTATAAA
>CALXXQ010000050.1 GCA_944392715.1 uncultured Brachyspira sp. | reverse complement strand
CATTAGTTGCTGCATGCGAAGGAAATAGTATTGAAGCTGTAAAATATTTGATAGATAAGGGAGCAAATGTTAATACAAGAGCTTATGTAGAAGTATATAGAAATTATAAAGGTGCTGAGAGAAAATCCCCTCTTACAGCTTCAACAAATCTTGATATAATAAAAGAATTGGTTAATGCTGGGGCAAGTAATTTAAATGAAGGCATCATATACAATGCACAGATTGTTTCTACTAATTTTGACAGCACATATTCTACAAGGGTGCTTAATGAATATATTAATTTAGGGGCTGATGTTAATTCATCAAGTACAAATGATGGAAAAACATTGCTTATGTATTTAATAGAAAAAAGACAATTAGATTTTGAATTGATAAAAAAAGTTATAGAATTAGGTGCTGATGTTAATGCCAGAGATAGAAATGGAAATACTGTTTTAATAAGGGCTGTTATGTATAAATATGAAGCACCTATAGAAGATACAAATTTAAATAAAAAAGTGTATAGAACTATTGGAACACCTATAAATATAATAGAAGAACTTCTAAATGCTGGAGCAAGTCCTACTGATAGAAATAGCTATGGAAACACTGCATATAGAATAGCTGCCAAAAATAAAAGAGAAGATATAATAAAGCTTTTTGATGAGCATAGTAAATTACCGAATTAGATATAATTTTTATCATCATTATTTTTTATCATTGTTTTTTTAATTAGGTTTTTATAGATAAAAATAATTATATCTGATATAAACTAAATTTTATTTTGTATTAAAATTATTTTTATTCCGAAAATATAACACAATATTTTTTAAGGTGCTATTTATGATAAAACTTTACAGTGTTCTCAGTATGCTATTTATAATAACTTCATGTGCTTCTAATCCAAAAATAGCTGATCAAAAAAATTATAATGATATTTGGTTAAAAATGGTTAAAGGTAAAAGCGTAGTGGCTCCAAATGGATATTTATATACATTTAAAGATAATGGAAATGTAGAATATAAAATAAATGGAAGAAAAAGAGGTACAGGTGTGTTTTTATATGCTGATACGCCAAATACAGCATACTATTATGAAAAACTTCCTTTGAAAAATCTTGCTTATGATGTAAAAGATTCAGTACCTTCTGTTAATGTTAATATGTATGTAATGTTTATGATACATAATAATAGATTAAAAATGACTTCAGGATATACAAGAGAATATAAAAATAAAGTTCTAAATTGGAAAAGAGAAAATCTAACTATATATAATACTCTAAGAGATGGAAAAGATATGTCTGAATATCCTGTTCCTCTTATGGAAGAAGTAGATAGAGCAAATACAATAGAATTTGGCGTATTAAGATAAAATCCTTTATTAAAAATTATAATAAATAATTTACTTAAGTAATTATAAATAATATCGATATTGAAATAAGGAAGTATAGTAATTTTTACAAAGATACTGACGATAGGTTAAATAAAAATAAAAGGTTTTTATTGTGTATAATTCAACTATAGGATATGCTTCAAAACTTATAAAAGGAAGTATTGTTTTTTCAATAGTAATATTTATTTCATTATCACAGCTTATGGCTATAACTTCTATATTCAGTTTGGTATGGAAATATGAAATACTATTAAATGATAATATACCTTTCTTTAGGGAATTTTCTATATATGCTTTATTCATAGGAATTCTAATAATAGGAATACTATACTCTGCAATATCCAGTTCATATATATTTTCAAAAAACAGCAGAATGTTTTCTACTTTACGTATATTCGGAGCTACTAAATTGGCCATAAGAAAATTAGCAATATTAATAAGCCTTTTATATCCTTTAATATCATTTTTAATCTGTATAATAGAAATGCTTATACTATATATAAGATATAGTTCATATATATTAACATTAATAGAAGTTGCTGATGTCATAAATGGAGCATATGTTATCTTACTAGCAAATGCTGTTCTAATAATAGGATTTATGATAGGAGCTTTTATTTCAAATTCAATACTTTTACATAAAGATCCTTATGATGATTTGAGGGGAACGCTATGAATATAAAAATTATAAATGTATCAAAAGTTTTCCCTTTAGGCGTGAATCAATGCAATGCATGTCAGGATATTAGTTTGGATATCAATCAAGGCGATTTTATAAGCTTTGTAGGACATACTGGAAGCGGAAAAAGTACACTACTTAGCATAATAGGAGGAATACTCAAACCTACAAGCGGAACTATATATTATGATTCCTTTAAATTAAATGGTGCCAATGAAGATGTACTTGCAAGCTTCAGAAGAGAATATTTTTCTTATATATTCCAATATCCTGTAATTATACCTACTATAAGCGTTATAGATAATATATTAATGCCTTTGGCTTTTAAACATAAAATTACAGAAGAAAAAATAAATCAAACTAAAGAAAATATAGAATTATTCTCCCTTAAAGATAAAACCTATTCCAAAGCTTATAATCTATCAGGCGGTGAAATGAAAAAGGTAGCTATATTAAGAGCATTGGCATATGGATGTAAATGTTTAATAGCCGATGAGCCTACAAGCGACTTGGATCCTGCAACTACAAAAACTTTAATGGAAATATTAAGCACAATTAATAATCAGGGAACAAGTATAATAATGGTTACACATGCCCATAATATTGCAGCACATGCTAATAATGTTTATGAAATGTCAAATGGAAAAATAGTTAGATGCTTAAAATAAATATTAATAATTTTACTGATTATTATATATATGCATCTCTAAATAATTATCTAATACTACTCTATAGGAATTAATAATTTTCCTTATTTCACTAATATATAGATTTTCATTCATATATTCTGTATCTAATCTTTTTAATCTGCTAATCTTTTCCTGAACAACATCAGGAATAACATCTTCTGGAAGTCTATTATGGCTATTAATCGATATCCAATTACCATTTTCATCAAATGTGATAAAAATTTCATTATCAAGCTCTACTTTGAAAATATCATCTATCTTTTCTAAGTAAATTATTTCAGCTTTTAAAAATTTACTTTTTATAAAAATTTCTGCTTTGTAAGGTAATTTGAGTGTATAATCCATAATAATAACCTCTAATATTATATTAATATTATCTATATTTTTATATTTTTAATAAGCAATTTTTTAATAAATAAAATTTATAATTAATAAAATAAATAGTAAAGATTAAAATCATTTTTACTTCAAATAAATTTGAACAAATATTATATAATTAATATAATAAAAAAATTTTAAAAAATCATATTTTTTGCAATTTTTTTTGAATTTATTTAATATAAAAAAGCCCGCACAATATAAATGTACAGGCTTTTTTATATTGTTTTTAATTAAAATTATAATTTATTTTTTTTCTTCATTAGTATCAGCAGGTACAACAGCCAAATCACTAACTCTAGCACCGTCAGAAATATTAACGATTTTTACACCCTTAGCATTTCTTCCAAGTTCAGGTATAGAATCGGCTTTTATTTTTATTGTCATATCATCAGTAGTAACAACCATTATCTCATCTTTGTCTCCTACTGTTTTTACGCTTACAACTTTACCTGTTTTATTATCAGGCTTAATATAAATCTGTCCTTTACCGCCTCTTCCTTTAACATTAAACTGCTTAGAAGAAAGTCTCTTACCTATACCATTTTCAGTAATTACTATCAATGATTCACCTTTATGTATAGCATTTCCAGATACACAAATATCATCATCATCTAATGAAATACCTTTTACACCTGAAGCTGCTCTTCCCATTTTTCTAATCTTCTCTTCAGTAATTCTTAAAGCAAGTCCTGTAGCAGTAGTCATTATAAAATCATCTCCAGTTTGTACAGGAGAAACTGCTACTAACTCATCATTATTTTCTAATGTTAAAGCGAGTATTCCTCTCTTTTTAGCATTCTCAAGATGTTTTAATTCCATTTTCTATATACTACCCATTTCAGTAACCATTATAATAGACTGCTTAGGATCAAAATCCGATACTGTAAAGTAACTTGTAATCTTTTCTTCAGGAGCTAAATTAAGTATGAATTTAATACTTTTTCCCTGAGAAATTTTACTTAAAGCAGGTATTTCATGAACCTTCATCCAGAAAGCTTTACCTCTATCAGTGAATATGAATAAATAATCTTTAGTAGAAGCAACGAATAAATGTTCTATATAATGTTCTCCTTGAGATTTTCCGCCTTGAACACCTACTCCGCCTCTTCCCTGTGTACGATAGCTTGAAGCAGGTACTCTCTTAATGAATCCCTGAGTAGTAATAGATACTGCTACATCTTCATCATGTATTAAATCTTCTTCATCTATTTCAGTATCATTAGTTTTACCTATTATTTCGCTTCTTCTATCATCGCCGTATTTTTCTGCTATTTTTTTAAGTTCATCTTTGATAACGGCAAGTATTTTTTCAGGATGAGCAAGTAAATCTTCACAATAAGCTATAAACTCTCTTAATTGCTGCAATTCCTGCTCTATTTTTAATTTTTCTAAAGCTGTTAATCTTTTTAAAGGCATATCTAATATAGCCTGAGCCTGTTTTTCAGAAAGCTTAAATCTATTCATAAGAGTGTTTCTAGCTGCATCAGTATTTTCACTCTCTCTTATTATTCTTATTACTTCCTCAATATTAGCTTGTGCTATTAATAAACCTTCTAATATATGAGCCTTAGCTTTAGCCTGATTCAAATCATATTCTGTTCTTTTTGTAATTACTTCAACTCTATGATCAACAAAATATTTTATAAGCTCTTTTAAGTTTAAAACTTTAGGCTCTCCATTAACCAAAGCAAGATTTATTATACCGAAAGTTGTTTCTAAATCAGTATGTTTCCATAATTGGTTTAATACTATCTGTGTAGCAACGCCTTTTTTAAGCTCTATTATAAGACGAATACCAGCTCTGTTACTTGATTCATCTCTAATATCAGCAACACCTTCAATTTTTCCCTGTTTAACTAAATCTGCTATTTTTTCATGCAAAGTAGTTTTTACAACTCCGTAAG
>CALXXQ010000049.1 GCA_944392715.1 uncultured Brachyspira sp. | reverse complement strand
TGAGTCTCTATATTCATAAATCCAGCATCTTCCTGAGGAGTATTATTTATATGAGTTTCATTATTGTCAGTATCAATATTCGTACTTTCCTTATTATCTATTTCTTCATCATATATTTCTTCTGGCTCTTTTGAAATATTATTATTATTATTATTATTATTATTATTATTTGCTAATTCATTATGCTCTTTTAAATTGATATCATATTCTGATAAATTATTATCATTATTATTTTCAGAATTTACAATTCTAGTTTTTAATCTTATATCTTCTATATTGGAATCAGCATTATAAAGCTCTTCTTCATCTAAATCAAATTCATCTATTCTACTATCAGCATAATTGTTATCATGATTATTATAATTTGGAATATGATCTGCTCTATTATATCCTCTCTTTGAAGCATATCCCATAGCAAATTCAAATGGCTCTCTTTTATTCATAGTACTATTAGATACTGCCGCATATTCTTTTTTTTCTTCTTTTGGATATAATACTTCATTATTAGATGTATTACTAATAGTTTCTATTTTTTCATAAACATTATTATTAGATTCTTCAATATTTTTATTTCTTTTATTTTCTTCTACCAATCTCTGTAATTTCTCAAAACTATCTTCTTCAATAATTTTATTTTCTTCTATTACAGAATCTGTATTATTTGCATTGTCTATATCATCATCATAATTATTTTGATTATAATACATAAAATCATCATTATAGTTTTCCACATTACTCGCTTTAGTATACTGCTCTTCAACATTATACTTTGCATAATTATTTACAGAATCATCATAAGCAGCTCTTTTAAAATCTGATTTCCTTAAATAATTAATATTATAATCAAGTCCCTCAAATTCATCATAATCATTTATATATTCTTCTTCATATTTTTCATATTCTTCATTTTTTTTTTTATTTATAAAATCATTATAATAATTTCTATAAAACTCATCTTGCATTTCAATACTGCTTTTATAATTTGCATTGTTTTTACTATTGGCTCTCTCTTTTCCAAATACAACCTCGGCAAGAGTTAATCCTAAATCTTCTTCTCTATTTTCTAAAGTATTTACATTTATTCCATTGAATTTTGAATTTATTAATTCGTTTACAATATTATCAGCTTCTCTATTATTTATATCAGTTTTATTAAAAAAGCTGTTTATAGATTCATTTCTTTTCAAAAGCTTTTCTCTATACTTTTTCTCATCAAAATCATAATTAGAGTTATCCACTTTTTCTATAAAAGGTGCATTTTTAAACTCTAAATCAGAAACATCTTTAGCATAAAATAAAGGCAAATAATCTTTAGTATATACTTTCTCTTTATTTTCAGTTTGCATATAAGTTTCAGTATTTTTAATAGATTTTATTTCTAAATCTTTTATTCCATTAACAACCTTTTGTTCTATATCTTTTATCTTTTCTAAATCAACATTCTTTATCATGTTTTTAAAATAATTAACCAAATCCAATATAGAAACTTTGGCAAAAATTATTGCTGTTATAATAAAAGCCGATATCACTATCATAATAGCACCTGTCTTTCCAAATATAGAAACTAGGGAGCCTCCTATAAACTCTCCCATCATGCCGCCTTTATTATAAAAATCTAAATTTCCTAAAAATATATTTAATAATATACTAAATAGTATCATTAATATAGATGATGATATAGCTGATACTAATATTCTATCTGTAGAATTTTTTAATATTATATTTACACCAGCATATATAAAAAATGCAGGTATAACATATGAAGCAAACCCAAATGCTAAAAAGGAATAACTTGATATATAAGCACCGAATATACCTAATAAATTTCTAATTTCTTTACTGGAATTTAAATCTTCCATATTCATACTAAGATATGATAAAAGCAGTATACCAGCAAATAAAAGGCATAAAAATCCTAATATATCAAAAAATAAATTTCTATTTTCATATTCCTCTTGAATACTATCATCAAAAGATTCTGATTGTTTTTCCAATTCTTTTTGTTCTGCCCTTTTTTGTATTGCTAATTTCTTTTTAAATAATTGCATCATAATAAATCTCCAATACCTAAAAAATCATACCTTCATAAAGTAAAAGAAAACTGCCATTCCTGCTATAAGACAATAGAATCCGAAATAGAAAAGTTTTCCCTTCTTTAAAAATGATAGTAAGAATTTTAATGCTATAATCCCAAATACAAATGCAGTAGCAAATCCTACCAAAGCATATGTAATATTAAAATCAGCAATATCTTTTATTGATAATAATAAAGCTCCGAATATAGCAGGTAATGATATAAGAAAAGAAAATTTTCCTGCTAAATCTCTATTTAAACCTAGAAATAAAGCTGCACTTATAGTCATTCCAGACCTAGATATACCTGGAAATATAGCAATTGACTGTGCTAAGCCTATCATAAATGCATTTTTATAACTCATAGAAAATATATCTTTCAAATCATTGCTGTAAGTATTTTTATCTAATCTTCTAGTAAGAAGCAATATAGAACCTGTTATGATAAGGTTAAGTCCTATTCTTTGTATATCTAATTTAGATAAATATTGTTCAAATAATAGTCCTACTATAGCAACTGGTATAGAAGCTATTATAACCATTAAAGAAATTCTAAAGCCTTCATTATTTTTACTTGAATTATCAATATCTTTTAATCCAGTAAAAAATCCAACAATAGCTTTTATTATATCTTTATGAAATATTAAACAAGTAGCTAAAAATGTACCAAAATGAAGTGCTACCTCAAATGATAATATGTTTTCTGCATGGAAATTCAAAAAATGTTCTGCTATTCTCAAATGTCCAGAACTAGATACAGGAAGAAATTCAGTTATAGCCTGTATAAAACCTAATATTACTGCTTTAATCATTAAACTACCCCGTGTTTACATAATATCGCTATAATTCTCGGATAGTTTAAAAAAAAGAATAGTAAAAAATTATGTCAACTGAATTATGATAATAGTCTGCATATGCTTTTATTCAAGTACAGTTTCAACTACTACATTATATTCATTAGAACTGTAGCTTTCTTCTAATATATATGCTTCATTTGTTAAGCTTACAGCTTTATTAACTTCTATATCATTACTTCTTAATATTTTAAATAAAGATTCATATGCTCTTTTTAATGCATTTTGGGTAAGCATCTGTCTAGTATAAGCATTTAATTTTGCATTTTCTGATATTTGTATAGAGGCATTAGCTCTGAAAATTTTATCTCCTACACTGCCCTCTTTTTTTAATTTGTTCAATAATTCTAAAGTTCTATTATATATACTGCTGTCTTTAACATTTATCTCAACATAAAAATTATTATCTTTTTCATATTCTTTTATACTGACCATATCCTTATTATCAAAATCTATTAAATTATAATCCTTTAAAGATACAGCAACTATATTAAAATCATTTCTATTTATAATAGATGAAGTCTCCTTAGCTATATAATAATATATAGAATCTATTGCTTTTGATTTGCTTGCTTCAAAACTCAAGTCTGTATATGCTTTTGAATATAAATTGCCCTTTTGTATATTATTTTTTGAGCAGGAAATTAGATGAAATAATAGTAAAATAATGATAAAATACAGCTTGTTTTTTTCCATAATTTATAATAAATTATCCTCTTATTAATTTAATTATTTTAACTTTATAAAGTTAATAATTGTAAAATAAATATACGGAGATTTCATATTGAATATAAAAATATTTAGTTTATTAATAGTTATAATTATACTTATATCATGCCAAAAAAAAGAAGATAATTTCCTTGAAGATATTGCATCTTTAGATAAATCATATATGGATACATTACTTATAATAAGAGATGTCAATAATCCAAATAGAAAAGAATCAATAGAAAAATTCATTATAATATGGAATGATTTTAAAAAGAAATACTATAATTCAAATACAGAAGATCCTCAATGGAAAGCTGATTTTGATTCTTTACAAGATATATTAATACGCTCTCATTATTATATATCAAGCGGAGAAGATGAAAGTGCTGGATACTCTATACTTCATGATATTAAATATGTATTATCAGATTTAAGAAAAAGAAATAATGTTAATTGGTTTTTTGATAATTTAAACTCTATATACAAAATAGCATACAGAGTTGGAGAGCTTTCAAAGATATATGCTGGTTCTAATACCACTCTTACTCCAGAAGAGGAAGAAAAATTAATAGTAGTATATTATCTGCTTGATGCCGCTGTAAAAACTACAATATCAGAATTTGATAAAAGTAATATTCATATGCTTCATCTATCTCAGCAGCAATTGGGAACACTTAAGCATAATATAGAAACTATAGATGATTTAGTAAAATCTATAGGAAATGATTTATTTTCAAAAAAATATAGTAATCTTTCTAATATATCAGAAAATATTTTAAATATATATTTCAACTCTCTTCAAATAATAAGAGGATAATAAAAATATATAAAGGAATTAAATCATAGTGAAAGGATTTTGCATTATAAATAAACCTATAGGCATAACCTCATTTGATGCTATAAAACAAATAAAAAAAACTTTAAGAGAAAAAGAAAATATAATAGAAAAAAGAGTTGGACATGCTGGAACATTAGATCCTTTTGCTGACGGAGTATTAATATTAGCATTTGGAAGATATACAAAATTATTTTTCTTATTTGATGATTTAAATAAAGAGTATATTGCCTCTGGAATATTTGGAGAAAGCAGAGATACTGATGATATAGATGGAAATACAATTAAAATATCAAACAATACTAATAAATTAAGTTTTGAAGAATTAGAAAATATTATAAAAACAAATTTTAAAGGAAGTATAATACAAAAACCTCCTATATATAGTGCTAAAAAAATAAATGGAAAAAGAGCTTATGATTTAGCAAGAGATAATAAGACTTTTGAATTAAAAGATATTAATGTTTATATAGAAAGAATTGAATTATTAGAATATGATTATCCTTATTTTAAAATAAAAACATCAGTTAGCAAAGGAACTTATATCAGGTCTATAATAAAGGATATAGGAGAGATAACAGGAAATCTTGCATATACAAAAACATTAAAAAGAAGCTCAATAGGAAATTATAATATTGATATGTCTTGCAATATTGATGATATAAGCCAAAATAAAATATTATCATTCTTTGATATGTTTAAAAACTTTGATAGTATTATTGTAGAAGATAAATCAGATTTAAAACAAATATTATGCGGTAATACTAAAATAATAGAAAATATAAAAATAAATAATAAATATTTAGCCATAACAGATAATAAAAATAATCTCATTGCCATAATAGAAAAAAATACAAATGAAAAAAATAATAAATATGCTTTTATAGATATTGAATAAATTTTCATTTTTCATATTCCAATAATTAATATGAATTAACATAATACAAAATCAATATTTGATTTTTTTTGCAATAGGTATATTATATTATTTTTGTATTTTCGTTTAATATTTGCTTTATATCAAATGAATCTTATATTATTGTTTTATCAAAATTTTTAAACATATCAAAGAATGATAATATTTTATTTTTACTTA
>CALXXQ010000048.1 GCA_944392715.1 uncultured Brachyspira sp. | reverse complement strand
TATAAATCCTATATTTTTATGTTTCCTGCTTCCAATATATTCTCCAACATCTATACCCGCATTATAATCATCATTAACTATACTTATGCCATCGCCATATTCCTGTCCATAAATTACAATTGGTATATCCAAATTTTTTAATATTTTTTTATGATCATCAGTTATGAATGTAGCACTTAAAACTATACCATCAACATTTAATCTTTTTAATTTTTCTATATATTGAAGTTCTAATTTATGCTGATGATTGGTATTCATTATTATAGGCATATAATGTTTTTCTCTGAAAGTTTTTTCGAGTCCTGTAAGAACTCTTGATCCAACTGTAGAATCTAAAGACGGAACTATTATTCCTATTACATAGCTTTTTTTAGCTTTTAATCTTGCAAATGTATTAGGTTCATAATTATATTTTGTTATTATTTTTTTTATTTTATCTTTTGTTTCTTTTTTGAGATATCCGCCATTGAAATATCTCGATATTGTTGTTTTTGTTACACCAGCAATTTCTGCTATTTCTTTCATCGTAATTTTCTTCACAGCCATATCCACTTTTTTATTTACTGATATAATAAAGTATATACTTTTTATTGTTAAATACAAATTTATGTAATTATTTTATAAAAAAATAATATATTGCTTGACAAATATAAAAATATTTGTATATTATAAATGTAATCGGTTACACCTAACGAGGGTTATAATATGGCTATAAACTATAAAAAAACCGCTGAAGAAATCATTAAAATAGTTGATAGAGATAATATTATTTCTGCTGCTTTCTGTGCCACAAGACTTAGATTAATAGTAAAAACAAGAGATAGTATAAAAGATTCAGATGTTCAAAAGATAGATGGTGTTAAAGGAGTATTTTTTAATTCTGGGCAATATCAAATAATATTAGGTACAGGAGTAGTGAATAAAGTTTATGATGAGGTCATTAATTTAGGAATTAACGGCGCATCAAAGCAAAATACAGAAGAAACTAAGAAAGTGGGAGAGAAAAATAATTTTAGAAAGTTTATTCGTATTTTTGCTGATGTATTTGTACCTATAATGCCTGCGATGATAGCTACAGGATTATTTTTGGGGCTTAAGGGCGCTTTAATAAATGATAGTTTTTTAGGACTATTTAATTTAAAAGTTTCAAATATACCTGTTTCTATTATGACATTTATGAGCGTACTTACAGAAACAACATTTGCATTTTTGCCTGCTTTAGTATGCTGGTCAACATTTAGAGTATTTGGAGGCTCTCCTATATTGGGTATATTGTTAGGATTGATGCTAGTTTCACCTGCTTTGCCTAATGCTTATTTGGTAGCTAATCCAGATAGCGGAGTTAAGCCTATAATGCTTTTTGGTTTTATACCAATAGTAGGCTATCAAGGAAGCATACTTCCTGCTCTAATTGCTGGTATTATAGGTTCTAAATTGGAATTAAATTTAAGAAAGCTAATACCAAATATAATAGATATATTAGCAACTCCTTTCTTAACTTTACTTATAATGCTGATATTATCTTTAGCTGTGATAGGTCCTATATTTCATATAGTTGAGCAATGGATATTGATAGCAATTAATTTTTCTTTATCATTGCCTTTAGGATTAGGTGGATTGATAATAGGTTTTGGAATAATATTTATAGTTGTAACGGGTGTGCATCATATAATGAATTTGATAGAAATATCATTACTTGCTGCAACTGCTTTTAATCCGATTAATCCTCTTTTATCAGTTGCTAATTTAGCTGCTGGAGCTGCTTGTTTAGCTGTTACATTAAAGACTAAAAGAAAAACTGTAAAAGCTATGGGATATGGTGCTGCATTATCGGCTTGGCTTGGTATAACAGAGCCTGCTATATTTGGTATAAATATAAGATATGGAATAAAGCCTATGGTTTGCGGGGCTATTGCTGCTGGAATAACAGGATTGATTGCAAGATTATTGAATTTACAGGCTACTGCTAATGGTGTTACAGGAATACCTGGGGCATTACTTTATATATATGATACTAAGCAATTAATAGGATATATAAGTGTAGCATTAATTACAGTTGCTTTATCTTTTAGTATTACATGGTTTTTCGGAGTACCTAAAGAGTATATGCAAGAGGATGAATAATAAAAAAATATAATTAGACAATAACACATAATTTCTACATAAATCCAATAAAATTACCTGTTTACTTAATGTCATGCATATATTTAATATGTATGATATTAAGTATTATTTTGTGCTGTATAAGAATGATTAATAATGATAAGGGAGCGGAATGAATATAGTTAGTAAGATTTGGAAAGAACAGATAAAGGAAATAGAACAAAAAGAATTAGAGTACAATAAAGATGATAAATGGCGTTTGAAATTTCATATAATGCCTTTAACAGGCTGGCTCAATGATCCTAATGGTTTATCTTATTTTAAAGGCGAGTATCATATATTTTTTCAGTATTCTCCTTTTGAAGCTGGAGGAGGATTAAAATTCTGGGGACATTATATAACTAAAGATTTTATAAATTATAAGTATGCTGGTATTTCATTATATCCAGATGAGAAATATGATTGTCATGGAGTTTATTCTGGTTCTGCTTTTATAGAAGATGATAAATTATATATATACTATACTGGAAATGTAAAACTATTGGGAGAGCATGATTATATAGAAAGCGGAAGAGAATCTAATACTATGCTTATAACTTCTGATGATGGTATTAATTTTTCTGAAAAAGAATGTTTAATGGAGATGAAGGATTATCCAAAAGATATAACAAATCATATCAGAGACCCTAAAGTATGGAAAGATGATGATATATATTATATGATTCAGGGGGCTAGAAAATACGGTATTGATAGAGACAATGATATAGGAGAAGCATTGATATTTGTTTCTAAAGACAAAAGAAATTGGAAGCATAAAACTACTATACATACAAAAGATATTTTTGGATATATGTGGGAATGTCCTGATTTATTCAATTTAGATGGTCAGGATATTTTAATTACTTGTCCTCAAGGTGTGAAGCAAATTGAAAGCGTATATGAAAATCTATATCTTTCTGGATATTTTTTAATTAATGATGATTATAAAAATAAAGAATCTATAGAGGTTAATAATTTTACTATACTTGATAGAGGATTTGATTTTTATGCTCCGCAGACATTTTTAGATGAAGAAGGAAATAGGATACTTATAGGCTGGATGGGAGTTCCTGATACAGAAGATTTTCATAAAAATCTGACTCTTGAATATGGATGGCAGCATTGTCTTACAGCGGTAAGAGAATTAAGTTTCAAAAATGGAAAGTTATATCAGAAACCGCATAGAAGTTTAGAGAAATTAAGAGATAAAAAAATATTTGAAAAAGTATGCTCTTATAATTCATTATCTGATAATTTGATTTCTAATGATATTAACTCTTATGAAGTTTTAATTGATAATATAAAAGATATTAATACTTTTCAAATAATAATTTCATATGGTATTTCTATTAAGTATAGATATAATAAATTTATATTTGAATTTCTTAATGATATAGGAAAAAAAATAGGCGGCGGAAGAAGTACAAGAAGTGCTTATTTAGAAAAAATAGAAAATATAAGAATATTAATAGATACTTCATCTGTAGAAATATTTATAAATGATGGAGAAATGGTATTTAGCAGCAGATATTATCCTGATAAATATTCTTTTCAAGTTATTGGAGATATGAATTTAATTATATATGAATTGTCTGGCATTAATCTTTTTTATTTGTAAATATTTGAAAATAGTTTATAATATAAAGATTACTAATTTTAAGGATATTAAAAATGGCAAAACCAATAACAAAAGAAGGATATGATAAAGCTAAGTCCAAACTTGCAGAATTAAAAGCAGAATTTGAGACTTTACCAGCTATTATTGCAGAAGCTAGAGAAAAAGGCGATTTAAAAGAAAATGCAGAGTATCATGCAGCTAAAGAAAAACAAGGATTATTGAATGCTCAGATATCAAAGTTAGAAAGTGATTTAGCAGGCTGTGAAATAATAGATCCTGCTAATTTAGATAAGGATACAGTAACTTTTGGTAAAAGGGTAAAAGTTAAAGATAAAAATAGAAATGCTGTTTTTGAATATAGAATAGTAGGAGAATTGGAAGCGGATATGAGTAAAAATGAAATAACTATAGTAACTCCTATTGCTAAGGGTTTATTGTCTAAAAAAGTTGGGGATGTTGTTACTATAAAAGTTCCTGCTGGTGATAAGGTTTTAGAGATATTGGAAATCAGCATCTAATTAAAAATAATTTTTAAATTAATATGCAATAATACTCTAAAATTATAATTTCGCTTGAAGTTTTTAAATAAAGTTATATATTTAAAAATATATTCCAATTTTTAGGAGTTTTGTATGTCAAAAATGAAAGTTATGATAGCATCTTCAGAAGCTGCACCATTTATCAAAACAGGAGGACTTGCCGATGTTGTTGGTGCCTTGCCTATATATTTAAAGAAAATGGATGTTGATGCTTTTGTAGTGCTTCCAAAATATAGGGATATTAATTTTCATGATTGCTATTTAGAGAATATACTTCCTACTATGGGAGTATGGATGGGAAATGGCGAGGAATGGTGTTCCGTATTCAAAACTGTAAAAGACGGAGTTGATTTTTATTTTATAGAGCATCATAGTTTTTTCAGCAGAGAAGGGCTTTATCATGATGCTTCTTTTAATGATTATCAAGACAATGCTTGGAGATTTGGATTCTTTTCTCGTGCTGCTTTACAATTATGTAAGGATTTGCAATTAGATGTTGATGTCGTTCATGCTAATGACTGGCAGACTGCTGCTATTCCTGCATATATAAAAACTTGGCATTGGAATGATGATAATATAGGGCGTGCTGCTAGTTTGCTTACAATACATAATGCAAATTATCAGGGTATATATAATGCTGCTACTACATATGATTATTTAGGTTTGGGTTGGAATAATTTTAGTCCTGATACCTTTGAAGATCATGGTAATATAAATTTCTTGAAAGGAGGTATATTTTTCTCTGATGTAGTTACTACTGTAAGTCCTACATATGCAAGAGAAATTGCTTCTCCATACGGCGGGCATGGTATGGCACCTTATTTACAAAATAAAACTACTAGTTTTTTTGGAATACTTAATGGTATTGATGAAGATGTTTGGTCTCCTGAAAAAGATAAATTTATACCTAAAAATTACTCTGCAGATGATATGAAAGGTAAAAAATTATGCAAAAAAGAGCTGCAGAAAAGATTTTTACTTGAAGAAGGCGATGATGTTGTTTTAATAGGTGCTGTGGGAAGATTTGTCGATCAGAAAGGATATCATTTTATAGCTTCTATAATAGACCCTTTAATCAATAATATGAAAGTTCAATTTTGCATACTTGGTACAGGAGATAAGGGATTAGAAAGTTTCTTTGGCGATTTGCCTAAAAGATATCCTGGAAGGGTAGGTTCTTATATTGGATATAGTAATGAACTATCTCATTTAATAGAGGCTGGTGCTGATTTATTTGTAATGCCTTCATTATTTGAGCCTTGCGGACTTAATCAGATGTATTCTTTAAGATATGGAACTTTGCCTATAGTTCATGCTACTGGAGGTCTTGAAGATACTGTTGAAAATTATAATGAAGAGACTGGTGAAGGTACAGGATTTAAATTTTATGATTCTACTCCTTCTGCATTATACAATACTATTGGCTGGGCTGTAAGTGTATATTATGATCATAGAGACAGATTTGAAGCTATGCAGAAAAGGGGTATGAAAATAGATAATTCTTGGGAGAAAAGTGCTAAAGAATATATTAAGGCTTATGAACTTGCTATTTTAAATAAAAATAATTATGATAAAAATTGCATGTTATAAGTTATTGCATAATTATTGTGGAGTATAGTAAATGGAAAAAACTAATAATATTTTATACGTTATGTCTGGACAAAATTTTCAAGATGAAGAATATTTTGAAAGTAAAAAAATTTTTGAAGCAGCTGGATATAAAACAGAAGTTGCTTCTACATTTATAGGTACAGCTCAGGGTAAATTGGGCGGTATGACTAATATAGATTTGCTATTTAGTGAAGTAGATGCTATTGAATTTGATGCTGTAATATTTGTAGGCGGAATAGGGTGCATTACTTTATGGGATGATTGGCGTACTCAGGGACTTGCTAAATTATTTTTAGATAATCAAAAAATAGTTGCTGGTATAGGAAGCGGTATTGTTATTATGGCTAATGCTAAAATATTAGATGGTATTAATGTTACTTGTCTTCCTGCAGATGAATCTCATGTTAGACATGGAAATGCCAATATATCTAAAGAAAATGTTGTTGTTTCAGGAAATATTATAACAGGAAATGGTCCGAATTCATCAAAAGAATTTGCCAATGCTGTTGTGGAAGCATTAAATAATATATCTTAATTATTAACATTTATTATGAATAAAAGATACTATTGAAATTAGTTCTTTTATTCATAATTCTATAAAATTGAATCATATCTAATAAATAAAAACAATATTTCAATTAAAAGCGGTACTAATAAAATGATAAAAGCGGTATTTTTTGATATAGACGGAACTTTGGTAAGTTTTAATACTCATAAAATTTCTGAATTTTCTAAGAAAGCTATTAATGAACTTAGAGCTAAGGGAATAAAAGTTTTTATAGCAAGCGGAAGAACTTTATTTCAGATAGATAATTTAGAAGATTTAAAATTTGACGGCTATATAACTGTTAATGGCGGATGCTGTATTGTAAATGACAATGGAAATTTAAAAGAAATATATAAAATTTCTTTGGATAAAGATGATTTATTTACTTTGATAAATTATCTTAAAAATGATAGGTTTCCATGTACTGTTATAAGTAATAAGGATATGTTTGTAAATTATACAGATGATGTTATAAATACACTATATAGAATGGCTAATGTTGAAGTACCTAAATCTATTAATTTAGATGAATATGTAGAAAAAAATTATGATGAAATTTTGCAGTTAAATATTTTTGTAGATGAAAATAAAGAAAAATATTTAATGAATAATGTTTTTAAAAATTGTGTATCAAGCAGATGGCATTTTTCATTTGCCGATGTTAACCCTAAAATTAGCGGTAAAGATAAGGGCATAGATAAAATAATAGAATATTATGGAATAGACTTATCTGAAACTATGGCCTTTGGGGACGGGGGTAATGATATAGGTATGATTAAACATGCTGCCATTGGTATTGCTATGGGTAATGCTAATGATAATGTTAAAGCCGTAGCTGACTATATAACAGATGATGTTGATAATGATGGAGTATATAAGGCTTTAAAACATTTTAATTTACTGGATTAAATATGATTAAGGCTGTATTTTTTGATATAGACGGAACTTTAGTGAGTTTTAATACTCATAGGGTTTCAGATTCTTCTAAACAAGCTATAAAAATTTTAAAAGAAAAAGGAATAAAAGTTTTTATAGCGACAGGAAGAATTAAAATGCATATAAATAATGTTGATGATTTAGAGTTTGACGGATATATAACAGCAAACGGATTTGATTGTTATATAGGAGATAAGTCAATTTACAGACGCTCTATAGCTAAAGAAGAAATATATTCATTGATAGATTATTTAAAAAATAAAGAACAATTTCCATGTTCAATTATGATGCCTAAGGGTGTGTTTATTAATTATATTTCTGATGAGGCTGCTAGATATTTAGAATCTATTAATCTAAAAATAAATATAGCAGAAAATTATTATGATTTTTTATTAGAAAATATAAATGATATTTTGCAGATAAATTTATTTGTAGATGAAAATAAAGAAAAAGAATTAATGAGTAAAATATTCAAAAATTGCGAGTCTAGCAGATGGCATCCAGCTTTAACAGATGTTAATACCAAAGGCGGCGGTAAACATATAGGCATAGATAAAATAATAGAATATTACAAAATAGACTTATCTGAAACTATGGCTTTTGGAGACGGCGGTAATGATGTTTCTATGATTAAACATGCTGCCATAGGTCGTGCTATGGGAAATGCTAATGAAAGTGTGAAAAAGATAGCAGATTATATTACGGATGATGTTGATAATGACGGAATATATAAAGCTTTAAAACATTTTAATTTACTGGATTAAATATGATTAAGGCTGTATTTTTTGATATAGACGGAACTTTAGTAAGTTTTAATACTCATAAGATTTCAAAGTCTTCTAAAAATGCTATTAATAAACTTAGAGAAAATGGAATAAGAGTATTTATTGCTACGGGCAGAATGATGTTTCAAATTGATAATTTAGAAGATTTAAAATTTGAAGGATATATAACAGCAAATGGAACTAATTGTTTTGCTGATGGAATAGAGATATTTAAAAATCCAATACCAAAGGAAGATTTGATATCTTTTTTATCGTATCTAAAAAATGTAGATAATATATCATCTTCTTTAATAACAAATAGTAATATATATGTTAATTATATGACGGATAATATTAAATATATATTTGATATGATGAAAATAAAATGTCCTGATATTATTGATTTTGATTATTTTATACATAATAATGCAGATGATATTTTACAGGTGAATTTATTTTTGGAAGATAATAGTTTCAATGCTGATAGAGAAAAGTATATTTTAGATCATATATTTAAAAATTCATTATCCAGCAGATGGCATCCTTTATTTTTAGACATTAATATTAAGAATTCAGGAAAGCATTTAGAAATCGATAAAATAATAAGTCATTACAATATAGATTTATCTGAAACTATGTCTTTTGGTGATGGAAGAAATGATATAAGTATGATTAAACATACAGCAATTGGTATTGCTATGGGTAATGCTAATGATTCTGTTAAAAAAATAGCTGATTATATAACGGATGATGTGGATAATGATGGTGTTTATAAGGCTTTAAAACATTTTAATTTAATAGATTAATATAAGGATTTTTATAATGGTAAAAGCAGTATTTTTTGATATTGATGGTACTTTGGTAAGTTTTAATACACATAAAGTTTCAGATTCTTCCAAAGAGGCCATAAAACTTTTAAAAGAAAAAGGAATAAAGGTTTTTATAGCTACAGGAAGAATAAAGATGCATATAAATAATTTAGATGATTTAGAATTTGACGGATATATAACGGCAAATGGTTTTGATTGTTATATAGGAGATAAGTCAATTTATAGAAATGGTATAGCTAAAGAAGAAGTATATTCTTTGATAGATTATTTAAAGAATAAAGAGCAATTTCCATGTTCTATTATGATGAATAGCGGTATATATATTAATTATGTTACAGATAAGGTTAAGAAGGTTTCTGAGTCTATTAATCTACCTATACCTGCTATTGATAATTATTATGATTTTTTATTAGAAAATATAAATGATATTTTGCAGATAAATTTATTTGTAGATGAAAATAAAGAAAAAGAATTAATGAGTAAGATATTCAAAAATTGCGAATCTAGCAGATGGCATCCTTCTTTTACAGATGTTAATACCAAAGGCGGCGGCAAGCATATAGGTATAGATAAAATAATAGAATATTACGGAATAGATTTATCAGAAACAATGGCTTTTGGAGATGGCGGCAATGATATTACAATGATTGAGCATGCTGCTATAGGTGTTGCTATGGGTAATGCCAATGAAGCTGTTAAAAAAATAGCTGATTATATAACAGATGATGTGGATAATGATGGTGTTTATAAGGCTTTAAAACATTTTAATGTATTATAATATATCATTATAGTTCTTGAAAAGTCAATTTTTTTTTACTATACTATAATATATTAATTCTTTAGTGTAATAAAAAATATTGGAGCTTTTTATGAGAGTATTTAATACTGTGGCATTGATACTAGGAGGGGGTAGAGGAACAAGATTATATCCTCTAGTAAAAGCACGTTCTAAGCCTGCTGTATCTTTGGGCGGACAATATAGAATGATAGATATACCTGTATCTAATTGTATTAATAGCGGATTTAGAAATATATATGTAATTACACAATTTAATAGTGCATCTTTAAATAATCACATATATAATGCATATAGATTCGACAACTTTTCAGGCGGACATGTAAGCATACTTGCAGCTGAGCAGACAGATACTAATATAGATTGGTATCAGGGTACTGCAGATGCTGTTAGAAAAAATCTTTCGCATTTTGATAATGAATTTGTAAATAATGTAGTTATACTTTCAGGCGATCAGGTTTATCGTATGAATTATAATGTTATGCTTCAGCATATGTTGGAAACAGGTGCTGATATAGTAGTTGGTACTGTTCCTGTTGTAAGGGAAGATGCAAAAGGTTTTGGGGTTATGTTTGTAAATAAAAGAGGACAAATTACAAGCTTCCATGAAAAACCTAAAGAAGATGAAGCTCTTGATTCATTGAAATTAAGCGATGATCAAAAGAAAATGTTTAATATAGAAGACCCTAATAAAGAATATTTGGCTTCTATGGGTATATATGTATTTAGAAGAAATGTACTTAAAGAACTTTTAGCTGATGTATCTATGATTGATTTTGGTAAAGATATCATACCAGAGGCTATAAAGAAATATAAAGTATTCAGCTATGCTTTCCAAGGTTATTGGGAAGATGTAGGAACTATTAAGGCTTATTTTGAAGCTAATATATCTTTTGGAAGTAAAAATCCTCCTTTTGATTTCTATGATGAAAAAGCACCTATATATACACATGTACGTTACTTATCACCTTCTAAAGTTGAAAAAGCTACAGTAACTTCTAGTATTATAGCTGATGGATGCAGAATAGAAAATGCTACCATTAAAGAATGCGTTATAGGAGTTCGTTCTGTAGTTCAAAGCGGTTCTACATTAGAAAGGGTAGTTATGATGGGAAGTGACTATTATGAGGATAGTGATGATATTGAAAGACTTAATGTCAGACATATTCCTAAAATAGGTATTGGTAAAAAATGCGTTCTTAAAAATGTTATAATAGATAAAAATGTAAGAATAGGAAATGATGTTGTTATTACTAATAAAAAGAAAATACAGCATCAGGACAGTGAATTCTATTGTATTAGAGACGGAATTGTAATAATTCCTAAAAATACTATAGTTAAAAGCGGTACAGTTATCTAATTATTTGTTAGTTTAAGTTTGTTTGTTGTGGGTAGGAGAACGCCTTCTACCCATATTTTTTTATATCAAAATTTCAGAAATATGTTAAAATATTAATTATAAAAATGATGTATTATGATACAAGGAGAGTAAACCATGAAAAAATTATATTTTTTATTAGCATCATTAATCATTTTATCAGCGTCTAACCTTTTTGCTGATATGGTAGTTCCGCCTTCTGCTTTACCTCAGCAGGCTAATGCTTTCATACAAAGAGTTTTTCCTGGAGTTCAAATTTGGAAAGTTGAAAGAGACGGAGGAAAATTTGATGTAAAATTATCTAATGGAGTATCAATAGATTTTTTAGGAAATGGAGATTGGCAGAATATAGATAGCGAATATGCTCCTATACCTGATGCTGCTTTTCCTCCTGCTGTTTTACAGGCTGTAAAAAAATCATATCCTCAGGCTGCTATTATTGATGCAGAAAAAGAATGGGGAAATTATAAATTAAAATTAAATAATATGATGGAAGTTATGGTTACTGGAAACGGACAGATAATGGGACAGAAATTTGATGACTAATTGAAATAAAAGCGGTGAGATTAATAAAAATCTAACCGCTTTTTTATTTTTATGATTAATTAATTATTTAAAGCATTTAATAAATTTTCAATATCATCTATCGTAATAAGTCCGCCGCTCATTGTATGTAATGAACGAAGAGGAGTTTCAAGCATCATACTTTCAAACATTTTCTTAGTATCTGTTTTATCATCTTTAAACATATTATCAAGTCCTAATAAAAGTTTATTATAAAAATCTTTTGCTATATTTTCATCAAGTAAATCTGCCAAATTATTATTAACATTATAAGGTTTGGATGCTTTTATATTTATAGGTTTTAATTTTCTTCCTAAAAGCTGTTCAAATTCATTATCAGATATATTGATATCTTTGAAATTAAAATAATTATCAATTCTTTTTTGATAATAATTAATAGAATGTATTTCCATATCTTTACTTAATAATAAATTTCTTGATGAATTGCCTATATATATGGTATATGTTCCGCTTTCTATTTCATATTGTTTTGTATCGGCATTATAAAATGAGAAGCTTCTTTTATTTAATTTTAATATCACAGTCTTTTTCTCTTTAGGCTGTAAAAATACTTTTATAAATGCTTTTAATTCTTTTTTTGGTTTGAATACATTATTTTCAGGAGCGGATATATAAACTTGAGCAACTTCGCATCCGAATACATCACCTATATTTTTTATATCAAAAACCACATGTATATTATCAAGTCCTGAAATTGTATTAGCATCTGAAACAATTAAATTAGAAAATTCAAATTCAGTATATGATAATCCAAATCCAAATGGAAATAAAACTTTTTTTCTGCTTTATCATAATATCTGTATCCCACAAAGATTGATTCTCTGTATTCAACAGCCTTATTTCCTCCAGGAAAATATTTATAGCTTGGATTATCTTCTAAACTTAAAGGAAAACTTTCAGCCAATTTACCGCTTGGATTAACAATTCCGAATATTATATTAAATGCCGCACTTATAGCCGCCTCTCCTGCCAAATATAAATTAAGAACGCCTCTTACTTTATCTATCCAAGGCATTAAAACAGGTGCTCCTATAGAAAGTACAACTACTATATTTTTATTAACTTTTGAAATTTCTTCTATTAGATGATTATGATTTTTAGGAAGATTAAGATGTTTTCTATCAAAGCCTTCAGATTCATAAGAGTTTATAAGCCCTGCAAATATTATAACAATATCTTTATCTTTCGATATATTTACAGCTTCCTCTACTAATGCATTATCTATATCTGGAGAATTTGAATCATAACCTTTAGCATAATTAAATTCTATATTATTTTCTTTAAAATATTCTTCTGCCGTATCTATTTTATAAGCATTTATAAGAGAGCTTCCATTACCCTGATATCTAGGCTTCTGAGCAAATTCTCCTATTACAGCTATTTTACTTTCTTTTTTGGCAGGAAGAATTTTATCCTCATTTTTTAATAATACTATAGAGTTTTCTGCAATTTTTCTAGCAATATTATGATGCTCCTCTTTATCATATTCAAAATTATCATATATATTATCCATAGAATATAAAGAGAAATATAAAAGCCTCTCAACTGCTTTATCTAATATTTTTTCATCTATGATAGTTTCTTTTACAGCATCATAAACTTTTTTATCATGATATCCATTTGTAGCAGGCATCTGTAAATCTAATCCAGCCTTTAAAGCTTCAACTCTGTCATTAACAGCACCCCAATCAGAAACAACAATACCGTCAAATCCCCATTCATCTCTAAGTATATCAGTAAGCAAATATTTATTTTCAGAAGCAAAAGTACCATTTACTCTATTATACGAACACATAATAGTTGAAGGTTTAGCCTCTTTTACAGCTATTTCAAAAGCATATAAATATATTTCCCTTAAAGCTCTCTCATCTACAATACTGTCTATTATGAGTCTTAAAGTTTCCTGATTATTAGCAGCAAAATGTTTTAGGCTTGACTGTATTCCATTATCTTCTAAACCATTTATCCATCCGCTTGCCATTTTTCCTGCAAGATAAGGATCTTCAGAAAAATATTCAAAATTTCTTCCGCAAAGAGGAGAGCGTTTAATATTTACTCCAGGTCCTAATACCACAGAAACTTTATTTGCCTTAGCCTCTTTTGATATAGCTTCTCCCATTTCATACATTATATTAGGGTCGAATGAACAGGCAGAGCAGCAGGCTGTAGGAAAGCATGTTGAAAAAACTGATTTTTGTAAACTTAATTCTGCTGATTCTGTACTTTGTTTTCTAACCCCATGCGGACCGTCTGTTAAATATATTGAATTTATTTTTAATCTGCTTATTTCCTTTGTTGACCAGAAATCTTTACCGCTTAAAAGAGATACCTTCTCTTCTAAAGTCATTTCTTTCATTAATTCTTTTATTTTTTGCGAGTATTTATTATCATTCATAATTTAATACCTCAAAATATTTATTATTATATCTATATAATAGTATAAATATTTTAGGAAATCAATATAAATTATATATATTCTTATGAAGCAAATTAACTATTTTTTTATATTCATAGCTTGTAAGTTCATTTGATGACATTAATCTGAAATCTATGAATGTAACTTCCCCATTATCTAAAAAATAAGGATAAGGATATGTATCATTATATAAATAGAAACCTAAAGACCTATACCAATTAACTCTTCTATATGCTAAATCATTAGTCTCTTCAGGAACAACCTCCACTATAATATTATCATATATTTTCATTAATTTTTTCAATGCCGCAGAGCCGTAACCTAAGCATCTATATTTTCTTTCTATAGCAAAATATTCTATATATAAAAATTCTTCTAATACCCAGCATAAACAAACTCCAATATGAGTACCATCTATTTTTATATCATAAAGATTTTTTTTGAAATCATTATTATTTAAAGACTCTTTCAAACTCCAACTTTCACGGATATTAAAAGAGTCTTTTATAATTTCTTCACTATAATTTGAATAGTTTATACTTTCAATTAATTCGATTTCCATTTGTCTATTTCATCTAATCTAGGCTTATAAACTTTATTATATATTATTTTTGTGATATTGTCATGTTCTTCTTGGTTTTGTAATTTTCTGTTTGTCATTATTTTCATTTTGACAGTAGATATTTTTTTATTTTTATCTATACAAGCCATATCATAATCATAATCGGCAAGTATAAGTCCGAATCTTTTATACCATTCTATACGCTTTTTAGCAATTTCATTCAAAGCATAAGGCTCTACTTCTATAACTATTAATTTATTGCTTAATATTTCTAGTATTTTAGTAAGCACTTCAGAACCGTATTTTTTACCTCTTAAATTTTTATCTATAGCCAAATATTCACCATAATTGAAATCGTCCAAATCCCAAAGCATAGTTAATCCTATGGCTTTATCATCATCTAATATACTATATAATTTGTAATTATGATTATCTTTATTTTCCAAAATCATATCAAAATCCCATCTTTCTTCAGGAGGAAAAGAATAATTATATAATTGTTTGTAAAAATCTTTATTTTCTAAATTTTCTTTCATTTCAATTAATTTAATCATAATAAAACTCCAATATCAGATTTAGTCCGATTATATACTATTTTTAGAATTAAGTAAATACGGTATTTAAAAAATTATATTTGAATTATTATGTTGTTTAATTATAGATGCGGCAGTAATTGACTTTAAGTATTAATATTGTATGATATAAGCATAATTTTTATATTATTAAAGGATATAATATGATTTTTGATTATAAAGGCATTACTAATAAAAATAAAGATTTAATATTTGTTGCTGGTCCTTGTGTTATAGAAAGCGAAGAGATGACAATGACTATAGCAAAAAAATTAAAAGAGATAAAAGATAAATTAAATATACAATTAATTTTTAAAGGAAGTTTTGATAAGGCAAATAGAACATCTCTTTCATCTTTCAGGGGACTTGGAATGAAAGAAGGACTTCAAATACTTCAGAATGTTGCTAAAGAATTCAACTTTCTTACTTTAACAGATATACATGTTCCTACAGATGCTGAAGAAGCTGCTAAATATGTTGACTTTTTACAGATACCAGCATTTTTATGCAGACAAACTGATATGCTTAGAGCGGCATGCGAAACAGGAAAGGCTGTTAATGTTAAGAAAGGACAATTCATAAGCGGCTATGATTGTAAATATATAGCTGATAAATGTAGTGATGCTATAAATGAGAATAGACTATTTTTATGCGAGAGAGGCACTATGTTTGGATATGGTAATTTGATAGTTGATATGAAAAATTTGGAAATAATGAAAAATTATGCACCAGTTATGTATGATGCTACTCATTCACTTCAAATGCCTTCTGCTAATAATGGACAGTCTGGAGGAGCTAGAGAGTTTATACCTGCTATATTGAAATCTGCTGTTGCTTTGGGAATAGATGCTGTATTTATGGAGGTGCATCCTAATCCTGATAAAAGCCCTTCAGATTCTGGTACTATATTTGATTTGAATAAGGTTGAGGAGTTATGGACTCAGGTTATAAAGATCAATGATTTAGTTAAAAGTTTGTAATTAAAATATTGAAATAATCAGTATCATAAATGTTGCCATATGAAGCACATAGTTATATTACTTTGCAAGCATTCATAATGTAAAACTTCAAGTATAAAATTTAGTATTGAATCATACAATTTGATTTTATACATAATATAAAATATAGCTTTTTTGCTTCTCGCCGCAGGCGGTACTTCCTTCGGTCGCAAAAGAATGGAGGTTACCCTACGGGTACGCTTCGCGGGGGCAAAGCCCAATATCAAGATATAAATATTAATTTTATTTTTGACAAAATATAATAGTTTATGTGTAAATTAATAGAGCAATATTTAATAATTTTAGTAATTTAAAATAGGAATTTCAAATATGAAAAAGATAGTTATTGTACTTGCTTCAAGATTAGGTTCTACAAGGCTTCCTCAAAAAGCATTAAAACCTATGGCTAATTGTAATAGTATGCTTGAACTTATTATTAAAAGATTAAGAAGTTCTAAAATGGCTAATGATGTAGTTGTAGCTACTGAAGAAAAATCTTATGAAGCGTTTAAAAATATATTTGATAATTTAAAATGCAGTTATTTTGTTGGAAGCGAAGAAGATGTTTTAAATAGATATAGAAAAGCTGCTGAAGAGTTTAATGCTGATATAGTTGTACGTGCTACTGGAGATAATCCTTTAGTGAGTGTTAAGGCATTGGACATGATTATAGATTATCATATAGAAAAAAATGCAGATCTTAGTCATTATGATTTACTTCCTTATGGCAGCGGTGTGGAAGTGATAAATTATGAGGCTTTAAAAATTGCTGATGATAGTTCTAAAGATAGTTTTGAGCATGAGCATATTACACAGTATCATTATAGAAATCCTGATAAATTCAAAATAGAAAATCCTAAAGTAAATGAAGAATTTGCTATGCCTGAACTTAGAACTACAGTTGATACTATAGAAGATTATAATAATGTATGTAAGATTTTTGAAAAATATAATAATGATATATATATAGATGTTGATACTATAATAAGCGATATAAAAAATGGAAGATAGTAAAGAAGAAAATAAAGAAAATTGTTATTATATTTATATAATACTTTGTGAAAATAATTCATACTATACAGGTATTACTAATAATCTTATAAATAGATTTAATAAACATGCAAAGGGTAGGGGAGCTAATTATACAAAATTTCGTAAGCCATTAAAATATTTATCAGCTTGGAAAGTAGAGAGTGTTAATATTGCTTTGAGCGTAGAGCATTATATAAAGAGTGTTCATAAAAAAGTAAAAACTATGTTTGTAGAAAATAACAGGCTTCTTAAAACTTATTATATTAAAGAAATGAAAAGTAAAAAGAAAGATTTTGATAGTAATATAAGTATCAGAAGCATTAGTAAAAAAAATATAGAATATATAAATAATATACTAAGCAGTATTTAATAAAATAAAAAGGAATGAATAAAAAATTCATTCCTTTTTTAATATTATTTTAAATTAAATTTAAACATTTCTTTTAATTTGTTTCTGCATCCTCCGCAAGCTGTTCCTGCTTTGGTATGTTTTACAAGTTCTTTTAATGTTTTTATCCCTCTTTCATTTTCTAAATACTTTATCTCTTCTATAGAAAGTTCCTTGCATTTACATACGAAATCATCATTCTTCAATTTGAATATCTCCTGTTTTTTTATATTCTTCTAGTAAATCTTTTATATCTCCTCTGCAGCTCCAACAAGTAATACCAGCTTTTGTTTCATGCATAACATCTTCAAGAGTTTTTAAATCTTTTAATTTTATAGCTTTTACAACCTCTTTATATTTTATTACTTTACAAAAACATAAAGTGCTGTTTGCATTTTTCTCAAACATAACTTTTCTCCAAAAAAAATTAATAATTAAAAATTATTTTAACAATAATAATAAATAAAATCAATATTAGAATAAAAGTTTATATGTTTAAGAGCCATAGATATTGCACACTTTTAGTTTAAAAAAAAGATGGTATTCCTTATAATTTATAATTGCTACAAATAAACCAAAAGGAATACCTATGAAACAGTATAATACACAACAGAA
>CALXXQ010000047.1 GCA_944392715.1 uncultured Brachyspira sp. | reverse complement strand
ATTGTTAGCATATGACTATGTAATTCCTGTTACATTTCAACATGATGGGGAGCTTCTTATTATGATTAATAGAAATAACTTTGATGTTATTGTTAGGTATATGGTTAATAATAATATTTATGAATCTGTAGTACAATCACAAATAGGAAATTCTAGTTATGGAATATATTCTATTAATATAGGAAATAATAAAATAGTAAAATATATATCAACCAAAAAATATAAAAATGAAAAATTAAATACTATATACAAATTAAATAATATTAAAAATTTTATTAAATAAATTATTCTTTAAGTTCCTTGTTTTTTATTATACCATTATTTGTATTATTTGTTATATTTATAATAATAAAATTGTCACTTAATAACTATGTATTTTTTATAAATTTAGTATATTATTTATTAGAATTATTTACTAATAAGGAGCTTATCTTATGAAATTGAAAGGATCCAAAACTGAAATTAATTTGAGAAATGCATTCATATCTGAATCTATGGCTAGATGTAAGTATATGTATTATGCAGAAAAAGCGAGAGAGGAGGGAAGAGAGGACTTAGCTGCCATGTATGAAAGGGCTGCCAGAAATGAACAGGAACATGCTAAATTATGGTTTGAAAGTTTCCATGGAATACCTACAAGTGATGAAAATTTGAAGGAATCTATAACAAATGAAAATTATGAATCTATAGATATGTATTTATCATATGCAAAAACCGCTCAAGAAGAAGGCTTTGATGATTTGGCCATGGCATTTATGAATGTTGCTAGGATAGAAGACGGACATAAAAAACAGTTTCAAAGTTTTTTAGGAGATAAGTCTTTTGATATTAAAAATTGGCAATGTGATATATGCGGTTATATAGATTTGGATAATGAAAATCCTATGATATGTCCTGTGTGTAAAAATAAAAAACAAAATAAATAATTTTTTTAATAATATTCTATTATAAGTTTTGCATTCTTATAATAGAATATTAATTTAACTGCTTTATTTTAAATCCCGCCCTTTTAAATTTTATATCTCAATTGAAAATATTATTTCATTAATTTTATTATCTAATTATAAAAGCATACCCGCCCAATTTTGTATAGATTTGCAAATTATTTAACGCACGTTTAACATAGCTTTTTTTATAATAAAAATTAAATTATTAATATATCTATATTTTATAATTATGTTTTACGTGCGGTGCGAAAGTTTAAAATTTAAAAAAAATTGGGTGGGAGTTTATATTTCTTTTGAGATAAAGAATATATAAAAAATTAAAATAAAAAAATGAAATTATAAAGTTAATAGGGTGGGCATACTAAATAAAATTTAAAATATTTATTCTCCAAAAATAGCATTAACCAAATTTATTTTGCTGTCATCTTCTTCATAAACTATATCTTCAATACCAAATAATATTAAGCTTGATAATGCATCGGGAAAATCTAAGTAGCTAAATACATCTCCTTTAATATTACTTCCTTCAAGCGAATCATCAAAATTTAGCAATTGACGAAGTGCTATATATCCGCGTCCATTATTAGTTTTTAGCCATTTATCAGTATCTGAACCATCTGGAATTTTCTGCCAGCTTTTTGGAAAATAAACTTTATCATATATTAAATAACTTGCATTAACTATTCTCTCTGCCTTATTTTTATGCACATAAAATGGAGTAACTTCAAAATGTTTTTCTAATCTTTTAACTAATTCTTTTTGAGCAAAATTTGATTCGCATAATACTTTTTTTATATTTTTATTTGATAAAAAATTTATTATGCTTTCATCAGTTGTAGAATCTGCATCATTTCTTATAAGCCCTGAATCTATTAAATAAATACTCTCTCCAATTTGAGTGTATATTATAGCAGAAGTAAAACAATTATATTCCCCAAATGCAGGATCAATTATTGCTTTATGTTCTATTGACATTATTTTATCTATATTTTCATTATCATCATAGAATTTTAATTTTGAATTAAAGAAAATTTTTCCCTGTTTATTTTTTATTTTACCAAGCCAAATATGTTCATACATTTTAGGCATAAGTTTTAAAGTGGATAGTCTTGATTTATTTAATATATCACTGAAATAATAATTGCCGTCATAATTAATAAATGTAATTAATATATTATTATCTTCGTATTCATGATATGTATATTTATTATTATTTTTGTCAGTATAAAATTTATTTTCCAATTGAAATTGTGATACTGTTTTATATACAAAATCGGTTTCAAATCTAGGATTGAATGCTATCCATATTTCACTTTTTTCAGCACGAATTGAAGGCTCTAATATTTCATAGCTTCTTTGTGTGAGAGTTTGACCTTCTTCTATAAAACATATTCTTACATTATATATAGATTTAATTTCTTCTATGGAGCATTCTCTAATACCTAAAAATATAAATTTGCAGTTTGTAATTTTATTAATTATTTCGTTTCTTTTTATGTGGAAAAAAGTTTCTAGATTTAGTTCTTTTATAATACTTATTAAAAGAGGGTAGGTTGAATAGGCAATTGATTTTTGTATTTCCCTTGAGCATAGTATCACTCCATTTTTTTCAAAACTTTTAGCTATTAATATTCTTGCTATTGATTCGCTTTTTCCGCCTCCTCGTCCTCCAAATGCTATTTTTAAACGCTTTTCTGTACTTAGCCATTTTTCAAAAGGCTTTAATATATTAAATTTTATATTCATAGTTTTTCTCATAATTAAATTTTATTGATATTTAAATTAATATTTCCATATATAAAGCAAAAATTATAAGATATTATAAGAGTATAGTATTGTCATAAATAATAATTACTATATAAATATAATTAAATTATAGGATGCTATATACTATAAAAAAATTGCCATACTTACTCTATTTATCATTTTAATAATTTCTTGTAATGCTTCTAATGACGGAACAACATAAGCTTCAGGAAAGCCAGCAATCAAATGGATTACAAATTATACAGTGGCTTGGAAAGTAACATTTGCCAATAATAACAGTTTTGATATTTTAATAGAAATACAGGATAATATTCCATATAATAATTTAAAAGCATCATCTATTGAAGATTTAGGAAATGATAGGTATAAGATGAAAATAATTCCAGATAAAGAATTTTCAGTTACATTAAAGTTCAGTTTAGATGCTGAAGGCACAGTTGAAGATGACAATGCTGGTGTTGGAGTTTTAACAAAGAATTGATAATACTTTTATAATTTAGATTTTATAAAAAAGGTGGATGCATAGTGGATTATAAAATAAATATTATAAATATATTTATTTGATTTTTATACTTTGCAGTTTTTTAATATATTTTAATTTTCTTTTCAGTATTTCCAATTTTAAAAATGTTTTAGTATATTAAATTTTATACAATTTTGTTTAATCTATATTATATATATGTAAAAATTATAAACTACCATAAATAATGTTTTACGCACGTTAAACTAAATAATAAATATAAATAAGTTAATAATACAATTTTAATTATAAAGAATAGTTGATTAACCGTGCATTGAATAGATTTTACATTTAATAACAACTTGGGTGGGTAGCTATATTTTCTATATTAAGCAGTAAGTTAAATGATATTATAAATTCAAAATAAAGTAGGAAAACTATAGGTTTGGGTTTCTGAATAAATTTTATTTTTTTATTTTAATTATTTTATTAGTTTTTTTATCTGTTATAGAAGCAGATACTATATATTTTATTTCCTCAAATGTATTTTCAGTTAATGGTCTTACACCTTTTTCAAGTGCTAAACATAATGAGATTTCTTTACTCAAATTTCCTACTTTTAATATATATAATTTAAGTTGATCATTGAAATAATCTTCTTCATCTCTTTGCAATCTCCAGTATGCAGCATCATAAAGTATTCCTAAATCTTTATATACATTTTTATATTTTTCTATAAAGTAAAAAACTTTTTCATCTACTTCTATATTATAATGCTTTACTTAAAGCCTCTATATCATCAATATTAATTTCTTCTGCTTGGGCAGCGTGTATTGCATACATTGGAATTTCTTCTCCCATATCTGCTAATTCCCATATTTTATTATGAGATATATTACTTATTTCTTTTGCTGTATAATTATCACATATTAATTTTAAATAATGTTCTAATATGGATACTTCTTCAGCAGTCATAAGATCTAAATCAATATCATCTGTTAAACTAAAATAAAGTGTTGTATTATCTAGTCTGTTTTTTGATGGTTTTATTATAGAAATTTTTTTCTTATCTTCTAAACTAGATAAAATAGTTAATATTTTTTTGGGTACAGGTCCAAATTATCTTTTTATGTATTTATCATTAGTGATAGTTCTATTTTTCCTTATAAACATTTCTGTATCTGAAAAGAATAGTATTTTATTTAATTTTATACTTCCTAATTTTCTAATATCATCACAGCTATTTATTATATAATGAACTATTGTTTCATATTTCTTATTATTATTCATAATATAAACCTTCCTATTAGTAAAAATTTATATTTATTAATAAAACTTATAAGTAAATATAATGTTAAAGTATAGTATATATGTATAAATTTTCAAGTTAATAATTATATAAATTAAAGTTTTATTTACACTTGCACGCTCTCTATATTCGTTGCTTGATTAGTTACTTTTGCTTTTATTTTTTATTATTATTTTAACTATTCCATATAGCACCCGCCCAATATTTTTTAAATTTATAATGAGTTCACCGCACGATTAAAATTATATAAAAATATAGAGAAAATAAAAAATTAAATTTATACTATTATATAGTCTAAACAGTGTGCGTTATACATAATATTAAGAATGATACTGTATTAATATTCTTAGTTATAAAAAATGCATATTTTTCAAAAAAGTTACAAAAATTAATACTTTCTTTCGGAATACATAACAACATATTTTTTATAGTTTTGTTACACTTTGACAGTATGTATTGCAAGGATTTTATTATATGAAAAAAGAGAGCATAAATATAGCATGAATTATACTGAATTAACAAAAAAGGATAGATAATTTTAAATATATTTAAGAAATTTCTTTATCTAAAATAATAGAACATATATTCTGCTTATATTATATTTTGCAGCATGATAATGTTATAGGTTTGCAATTAGGATTTATATTCAGCCTAAGGCTTTTAATTAATTTTTCTTATTGATTAAATATATTATCAAATGCATAGAACCTTATTATTTTTTATGTATTTGATTGAAGTATTTAAAAAATTATATATTCAAATGAGTTTTTTTTATTCTCTAATATACTTAAGCAATTATTAAAAAATAAAATGAGTAAAATATCTCTAATAATCAAGTAGATATGCCTAATGCTAATAAAGGTACAAAAGGAACTAATATTACTTATGATAAAAATCAAGGCAATAGAGGTAAACAACTAAACTCTAATTAAAAAAAATAAGTTAAAAGCATAAATAATAAAAAAATTAGGAATGTAAAACCTCATGCTTTTTTAAGTATGAGGTTTTTTAATAATGTTTATTATTTTAATTTTTTTATTAACTCTTTAGCAAAATAAGGCAAATCATCAGGACATCTTGAAGTGATAATATTTCCGCATACAACTACTTTTTCATCTTTATAATTAGCTTTGGCATTCATTAAATCATCTTTTATACCTATATAGCAAGTAGCATCTTTTCCTTCTAATACTTTTGCTGATATTAAAGTTTGCTGTCCATGGCAAATTGCTGCTATAGTAAGGTTATTATCAACAAAGTATTTAATTATTTTCTTTACATTTTCATTTCCTCTTATAGCTTCAGGAGCTCTTCCGCCTGGTATTATTAATGCTTTATAATTTGAAGGGTCTACTTCTGAGAAATCTAATTTTGCTTCTGTTTTAAAAAAATATTCTCCTTTAATTTCACCTTTATTTAAAGCTGCTATATCAACTTCAATGCCTTCTTCTACAAGTCTAAAATATGGGTAAAACAATTCTGAATCTTCAAAAGAATTATCTGTAATAATTAATGCTTTCATTTTATATTTCCTTTTATATAATAATTTTTAGTATCAATAATAATATAATATTTTTTTTATTGTTGCTAGCTATAAATTAATTATCAAAGTCTACTCTAATATTAATTTTATTTTCTTTTATTATTGCTTAAAAAAATTAATATTTTATATTATATATAAGTTTTTTATATATGTGCTTTTGCAACTTTTGCCACGGGAAAAGTTGCTATATCAGCTATAAACTTATTATTTATATAATAAAAAAATCTTGTTTAAAAATCTCATAATATAAAACTGATATACACTTGATTTTTTTATTTCTAACTATCTGACAAACTAAAGTTATCTGCTTTTATTGCTTTAATTATCAAAACTGACTCTGATATTTATTTTATTTTCTTTTATTATTGCTAAGCAATAAACTCACTTAATGATTAGCTGACAACTTCCTTCGTCAGTTATCAGCTGCTCGTTTATTGCTTTAATTATCAAACCTACTCTGATATTTATTTTATTTTCTTTTATTATTGCTAAGCAATAAACTCGCTTAATGATTAGCTGACAACTTCCTTCGTCAGTTATCAGCTGCTCGTTTATTGCTTTAATTATCAAAACCTACTCTGATATTTATTTTATTTTCTTCTTTATTGTTATTAAGTTTTCTTTTTAATTCTACTTTCTCTAATTTTTTATTATTTCTGTTTTTTAGAATTTCAAAAAATACTATAATAGCTCTTTCGCTTGGGGCATTGTATTTATAAATTATTTTTTTAGTTTTTGATTCTTTGCCTTCTTTATCAGTTTTTATTTCTTTTACTATTTCTTTACTGTAGTATCCTAATGCTTTTTTTATCAATGCATTTTCTATTTTTATTTTGGCATCTAAAAAATATTCATCTCTTGCTTTTCTTATTTTTTTTACTAAACTCTTTTTATATTTTTTGCTTGATTTATATATATAGTCTTTTAAATCATTAAAATTTAGTTTTTTGCTTATTTCTTCAAACGTTAGATTATCTTTTTTTATAAGTTCGTATATTTGATTTTCTGTTTTTATATTATATTTATTCATAATGCACCTGTAATTTTTTAAAATAAAATTTATTATATAAAATAATCAAAAAATATAAGTGATTATCAGTATTTATATAATTGTTATTTTAGAGTTTATTAACTAATAAAATTAAATAAAACTTATTTTTCTATAATAAAATGATGTTTCTCAAATGAGTATAATTAAAAATATATTTTGACATTTATCAGTTATTTCATTATAATAATATTATGAGCGGTAAGAATATTAATGTTTTAAATGATTATTTTGTGCGATATTTATTTGCATCTTCAGATAGTAATGCATTGTTGCTTGATTTTATCAATTCTATAATGCTAGACTCTGAAATGAAAACTTTTAGGTCAGTAGAAATACTTACCCCGTTTAACTATAAAGAGAATAATGAAGATAAAGAAACCATAGTTGATGTGAAGTGCATCACACAAAATGGAACAGCAGTTATTATAGAAATACAGCTTCAAGGCAATTCAAGATTTCCAGAACGTATTTTATATTATTGGGCTTCAAATTACAGTAAACTTTTAAAGCATGGTGAGAAATACGATGCTTTAACTCCAGTAATTAGCATTAATATGTTAGATTTCAATTTAGATGATAATGACAGTATACATTCATGTTATATGATTTATGATACTATGAACAAAAGATTATTAACTGATCATTTGCAGATGCATATAATTGAGCTTAAGAAATTTAAATATAATTTACTGAAGCAAGATTTAAATTGCTGGCTCAAATTTTTTACGATGAAAGATAAAGATAACAAGGAGGAGATAATGTCAGAACTAGTAAAAGAAAAACCTATAATGGAAGAAGTTCATAGAAAATACAATAACTTTATTAAAGACAGACTAATGATGAATGAATATGATAAAAGACAGGCTTATCTTTACGGTAATCAAATAATGTTAGAGGAAGAAAGAAGATTAGG
>CALXXQ010000046.1 GCA_944392715.1 uncultured Brachyspira sp. | reverse complement strand
GGTATGCTTAATTATATTTCCATTTAAGTCATAGCCATTTGTACATACTAATCTGTAACTATCTTTTCCTCTTTTTTCAATACTCCCAGCCATTACCTTTTTCACCTCCTTTCAGGCATACCTATGGGTGGGAGAGAGTTTTATATATTGTTAACTGTGATTATTATATTATAATTGTTAACAATATGCAAGAGATAACAATAATAAATTTAAATATTTATAAAATGTTAAATGTCGAAAATTGTAAAAACTTGTTATATCAATGAATTTCTGGACTTTTTTTGAAAAATATGGTATTCTTTTAAAAGATAGTATACCAAAGAAAAAAATAATAAAAATGAAAAATAAGGAGAGAATCATGGGTATACTAGTAAATTTATATGAATTAATAATTAAATTAAAAAATAAAAAACAATATGAATCTTTAGCACCTATTTCAAATATAAAAGAAAGTCCAACTTTGGATATGCTGATAAATGCAGTAGGAGATTCAAAGAATTATAATATCGCACTTTCAGGAAAATATGGTGCAGGGAAAAGCAGTATTATAAGGAGTTTTTTTAAAGGTGTAAGAAAGATTATATATAAGCCATTATATATTTCTTTGGGTATGCTAGGATTGGAAAATGGAAAAATTGATGTTAATGAATTTTGTCAAGAAATAGAAAAAAGTATAATTCAACAAATTATATATAAAGAAAATAATACTAAATTACCTGATTCTAATATCAAAAGAGTTTCGAAACTAAAAAAGAGAAATATTATATATATAATGATAGCAATTATTGTATTGATTGCAATAAAAATTAGTTCTTTATACATAGAAAATTATAGTAATACAGTAAAAGAATTAATAGAACAATATAATATGCTTGAAATATGGTGGAAAATAGCTATTTGCTTTGGAATATTAGGTTTAGCTATTTTTATTGCTAGAATTATTGCTAAATTTTTAAAAAAGATAGATATAAAAAATATAAAGTTTAACTTTTCAAATACTGAAATTGCAATAGAAAAAAGAAGTACAGAATCCTTGATAAATAAATATATGGACGAGTTAGTATATTTTTTTAGTATGACAAATTATAATATTGTAGTTATAGAAGATTTGGATAGATTTTTGAAAAACGATGCAATTAAAGATAGAGTTTTAATAATTTTCCAGAAATTAAAAGAGTTAAATCAAGTATTAAATTCTTCTAAACAAATAAAAAGGAAAATTCCTTTTATATATGTTGTAAAAGATGATTTATTTAAAGATGAAGAGGAAAGAACAAAATTTTTTGATGCAATAGTGCCTGTTATTCCAATAATGTCAAATTATAATTCGTATGCAGAATTAAAAAACAGATTTGAAAATTGCAATATTGATGATAAGATAATGCAAGACATTTCTCCATATATAAATGATTATAGAGTTATTAAAAATTTGAAAAATGAATATGAACTTTATCAAAAAGAAATAAATGGAGATGAAATAGTAAAAGAAAAGCAGCTTGCAATGCTAGTATTGAAAAATTTAAGACCACGAGAGTATGAAAATCTATTAAATAATAATGGAACTATTTATAACATAATTAATAAAAAGGAACAATTAATTGAGGATAAGAAAGATATTATAAACAGTTATATAAAAGATAATATTGAAAAGATAAATGAATATAAAAAAGAGAAAATAAAGGATTTTGAAGAATTAAAAAGAATAGCAATTAGTAGTTTATGTGGAAAAAATTCTAACCGAACTTTTTCGAGCTCTTTATCATCAGAACAATTTTTAAATAATAGCATGGACTATAATAAAGTGAAAGATTCTAAGATTTATATACATGACTATAGAGGATATGGTTTTACTGAATCAGAAATATTTGAGTATTTTGGAGGAAAGGAGAGCTTTTTAGAAAGAGCAAATAATATTGCTAGAAAACCAGAAATGGAAATAGAAAAATTGATCATTGAAAATGAAAAGTATGAAAAAGAAAAAGATGATTTAGAAAAGAAACCATTTTATGAATTGCTTGTTGATGATGAGAAACTAGGAGTTAATGATGATTTAATAAAAATGTTATTAATGAATGGATATATAGATGAGAGTTATCAAGATTATATGTTTAAATTTAAAGAAACGAAAGAAATAAATAAAAATGATTACACTTATATTTCTAATGTAAGACAACATATAAATAGTAAATATACTTATCCGATAAAAAATGTTGGAAAAGTTGTTGAACAATTAAATGAAAACTTTTTTGGAACTGAATCTATTTTAAACTATAATATGGTTGATTTTTTAATAAAAAGCGAAGATGAAGGAATAAAAGAAAAACAGCATTATTGTTTGTCTATGTTATCTGAATTAAATAAAAATAAAGAAAATTTTATCTTTGGATTCATTAAATTTACAGAAAATAAAATTAAATTTTTAACTAAGTTACACAATGAAAACGATAATACTATATATGAAATCCTTATCAATAATAATGATAAGGTGGATAAAGTTGAATTGATGATTAAGAATTTATTAAATATTCCAGAGATATTAACTAACAAAAAGATTAATGATTTTATTAGAAATTATATTGAGGAAAAGGAAGAATTTTCTAAATGGGTAGAATTAAATGAAAATGTAAAAAAATCCTTAGTAATATTAAATATTAAATTTAAAAAATTACAAGATAAAAATAATGATCTTATAGAACTAATTTATAATAAAAATTTATATAGACTTAATTCAAAAATGATAAAAATGTTATTCGAATATAAAGGTTTATCAGAAAAAGACTTTGAAGAAAAAAATTTAAGTATCATAATGCATAACGAAGATTTAAATACCATGAAAGAATATATTGAAAAAGAAAAAAATGAATATATAGATAATTGTTATTTGAATACAACAGGAGTAAAAAATAATATAAATGATATTATAGACTGTTTAAATAATTGGGAGATTAGTGAGGAAAGTAAGAAAAAAATTATAAAAAGTATGCCTGAACAAATCGAAAATATAAAGGATACAAATATGGAGTTTTATGAAGAACTTATAAAAAATAATAAAGTAATTCCAACATGGGAAAATTATTATCACTTCTATTGCAAAAACGATAATGAAATAACAGATGACCTATTAAGAAATATGGAATTAAATATTGAAGAAATAAAAAAACGCAAAGTTTTCACTGTAACATTATCAGAAGATCAAAAGAAAGAATTTATTAATTTCAGAGCTAAAATAGCAAAAAATAATAATCTAGATATAAATGCATATAAGCAAATTATACCTATTTGCTGTATAAGCTTAGGAAATGTTGAAGAAAATGAAATCGAAGATGAAAGATTAAAAATTCTTATAGAAAATAGAGCAATAACATTTAGTGATAATAATTTACAGACTATATATAATCAAGTTCCCGAAATTGTAGATATATATATTAATAATAATATAGAACCTTTTATTAATAAAATTGAGAACTTTAATATTAACGAAAATATGATGTGTGATATTATAAAGTCAAAAAATATTAAATTTAAAGACAAAAATAAAATATTAGAAATTGTAAATATATCATATATTAATGAAGATTGCATTAAATTTATAATTAATAATTATAGTCAAAACAAAATAAGCAAAATAAAAGAAGAGTTAAAAGAAAAGATGTTTAAATCAACAATAGATATAAGTTATAAATTAATACTACTAGAAAAAGAATTAGATAAAAATAACTCATTAGATATGATTGGTAATTATTTAAAATTATTGCCAATACCATATAAATATATAGGGAATTATGAAAGTTATTCTAAAGCCTTTTCTATATCTAAAACAAAGCTAAATGAAATAATATTGGAGAAACTCGAAAATAAAGGTTTTAAATTTACAAAAATAATTAAGAAAAATAAAATTATTATATATAATAAAAAATAGCACATCATGTGCTATTTTTATTTATCCTGTGTATCTAACCATTTATTAAAATCATTATAGGTTTTCTTACCCTCTGTTATTTCTTTTTTGAATTTATTTGATTCTTTTTTATATTTTTCGTAATCATCTTCATATTTTGTAATATCTGGATTACGCTTCATAAGCATTCTTTTCCTTGAAAAAATAGTGCGATATCTTCCATATACAGTATTTTTTTCTTCTTTTCTTTTTTGAGATAATTTACTTCCAACATCTTTACAAGTTAAATTATTAGCCCATTCTCTATCACAATAAACAATATTTAATTTTGGAGTAATGAAATACTTATTACAATTACCACAAATTTTTACATAT
>CALXXQ010000045.1 GCA_944392715.1 uncultured Brachyspira sp. | reverse complement strand
GAATTAGCATTATTTTCTGTGTTTTTTGTTTCATTATTATTTTGAACAGGATTGGCTGGATTATTATTTGCACATGATACGGCAAATAAAATTATCATTATTATTAAAAATATTTTTGCTTTCATTTTTTATCTCCTTATGTTTTATATATATTAAATATAAGATTTGTGAAGAAAAAGTTTAAAATTTATTTCTTATTTTTATAAATGCGTAAATCAAAATATATTTACATAATATATTAAAAGATTATATGTTTTATAAAATTTGTTAGATTAATATAACATTAATATAATAAATATTTACCAAATTGTAAAATAATTATAAAAATTGTAAAATAATTATAAAGATATATAAAAAATAAAAAATTCAACTATTTATATAAAATAAACCTTCATCATACAAATAATACATATAATTTAAAATAATAAAAAAGCCCGCATCATGTTAATGCAGGCTTTATATATTCTATAATTTTATATAATTAGAAAATATTTTTAACTATTATAGTTTCATCTCTTCCAGCACCTACTGATACAATAGAGATTTCTGTATCAATTACTTCGCTTAATCTTTTTAAATATTTCTTAGCATTTTCTGGAAGCTTATCATATTCTCTTATATCCCTTGTGCTAGTTTTCCATCCTTCAAACTCTTCATAAACAGGCTCAACTTTTGAAAGTATATCCAAATCTGCAGGATAACCATCTAATACCTCACCATTATATTTATAGGCAACACATATTTTTAATTTATCCAATTCATCTAATATATCAAGTCTTGTAATAGCAATAGAATCAAGTCCATTAACATATGAAGCATATTTTACAACGCATGCATCAAGCCATCCGCATCTTCTAGCTCTTCCTGTAACAGTACCATATTCTCCGCCTTTATCTCTTATAAACTGTCCTACATCATCAAAAAGCTCTGAAGGAAAAGGACCTTCCCCCACCCTTGTAGAATAAGCTTTTACAACTCCTATAACATTATCTATTTTTCTAGGGCCAACTCCAGAACCAGTACAAGCTCCACCTGCTGCAGGATAAGATGAAGTTACAAATGGATAAGTACCATGATCTAAATCAAGCATAGTAGCCTGAGCACCTTCAAATAATATATTTTTCTTTTCTTTTATAGCTTTATTTAATATAGTAGTAGTATCAGCTACATAGGCTCTTAATCTGTCAGCATATCCTAAATACTCTTTTAATATTTCATCATAATTAACACCATCATGATTATAAAGTTTTTTAAGTAATTTATTTTTAAGCTCTACATTAAACTTTAATTTCTTAGTAAATACTTCTTTATTCATTAAATCAACTATTCTAATACCTAAACGGCTAGCCTTATCCATATAGCAAGGACCTATACCATTTTTAGTAGTACCGAGTTTATTTTCTCCTAAATCTTCTTCCTGAAGTTCATCTAATATTTTATGATAAGGCATAAGAACATGAGCTCTGTCTGAAATTCTAAGATTAGATATATTAACTTTTTTTTCTATTAATGAATCTATTTCGCTTAAAAAAATCTTAGGCTCTATTACAACACCATTACCGATTACACAAACTTTATTTTTATGAAGTATACCTGAAGGAAGAAGTCTTAATTTATATTTAACATTATCAACTACAACGGTATGACCCGCATTACTTCCGCCCTGAGAACGAACAACATATTCGCAATTTTCAGCAAGATAATCAACTATTTTACCTTTACCTTCATCACCCCATTGAGTGCCTACAATAATAACTGAAGCCATTTTTTAACTCCTTATTCTGTTTATAAAAACAGATATAATTTTTTAACACTATACATTTTGATAAAATCAAAAAAATTATCAAAAACACACGATTTCTATTATATTAATATTTTTTAAGAATTTCAAGCTACTTTTAATAGAAATTTCTATTCATAATAATGCTATGCTGATAATTTTATAGTATGAAACAATCACTTATCATAACGGTATTTCCAAGATGTTATTAAAAAGAAGTATGATTTTTTTAGTTTTTTTGTTCAACTTTTTCCCGCCGCTTACGCTCTGCGGGCTTCGCCAAAGTTGCTGCCACAGGCACGCTTCGCGAAAGTGCAAGTATAAAATTAATACTAAATCATACTAAAATTATCTTAAATGTAAGGTAATTCATAAAATTAAAGCCAAAATGCAGTCTTTTTGGTTCTTTGTGCCAACAAAAGAACTGGGGTGCGGGGCAAAGCCCTGCAAATATTTTAAATTAAAAAAATTATTTTGACAAAATATAATTGTTTAGGTGTATACTAATCTATGTTCTTTATTTATTCTTCTAGAGTAAAGATCTTTTTTATCATATTTCAATTTTTCTGCTTTTCCTATTCCGTCATAAGGATTTCTTATTATATCTTTAATCAAGTCGTTAATTTTTTTACTATTTTTTTATCTTCTGACACCTACTCTATATATTCCTGCCAAGCTCTTTCATTAAAAACTATTTTCATTTTTCAAATTCTTCCAACTCTTCAATAGTTTTTACATAAACTTGTCCATTATCTTCTAGTTTTATAGCTTCGTCAAGGTATTTTTCTTTTTTTATAAAATCAAGTTTTTTATATATTTGGTTTATAATTGAAGTATGATTTTTAGTTTTTTATTGTTCTTTTTATCGCGACTTTACCAAATAATATTATATCATAAGAATGATATATATGCTTATTTTAATAGAGGACTTTCAAAATTAAAATTAGAAAAATATAAAGAAGCTATAGAAGATTTTAGTAAAGTAATAGAAATTAATCCAAAAGATGAAGGATCATATATTAATAGAGGTTTATTAAAATTAAATTTAGAGAGATATGAAGAATCAATAGAAGATTATAATAAAGTTATAGAATTAAATCCAAATAATGAAGAAGCCTATCTTAATAGAGGAACTTTAAAAGCAATATTAGAGAGATATGAAGAATCAATAGAAGATTATAATAAAGTTATAGAATTAAATCCAAATAATGAAGAGGCCTATCTTAATAGAGGAACTTCAAAATCAATATTATGGAGACATGAAGAATCAATAGAAGATTATAATAAAGCTATAGAATTAAATGAAAATTATGAAGTTGCTTATTTTAATAGAGGAGGAGAAAAATTAATATTAGGAAAATTTGAAGAAGCAATAAAAGATTTTGATATGGCAATAGAAATAAATCCATATTATACAAGTGCTTATTTTAACAGAGGAATTATAAAATTAAAATTAGGAATATACGAAAAATCCATAGAAGATTTTACTAAAATAGTAGAAATAAATCCATATATATTTTTAGATATAGATATATATATAATAACAATATTACAATTATTCGAAGAATATGAGAATATTGAAATATTATTTAAATTTATAGTTGATATAAAAAATAATGAATTATGGGAAAATGAACCAATAACAAATTTAATTTCTCGTTTTGATGAGAGTAAAAATTTTGATGATGAGCTTAAAGAAAATATAAAATATCTTTTATTATACGAATATTTTTTACTTAAAATTTTAACTTTTGATACTGAAGAAGAAAATAATAATATAGAAATATCTCATTATACATCTTTTGATATTCTTATTTTATTATTAAATCCTAAAGAAGAAAAAGCAGATAATAAAGAAAATACAAAAGAAAGCGGAAATATAAGAATAAATAATATAACAACTGCTAATGATCCTAAAGAAGGAAAGATTTTAGAAAGAATTTTAAATAGAAATAATATAGATATAAAAATAGAAAATGATGAAAAAACATTAACATTACAAACATCATATTCAAGAAATAAAGATTCTCTTACAATGTTCAGGCTTTATGGTAAAAAAGAAAATAAAGAAGCTACAGGAATATGCTTGGTTTTAGATAATGAATATTTCGACAACTTATATACTCCTCCATATTCTTGTACATATAAAATGAATATAAGTTATGAAATTAATAATGGATTTATAAATGGTATAAAAGTTAATGAAAATATATCTATAAATGATATTGATAATAGAGAAATATCGTTTATACAAAAAAGGAATTTATACTGGGTGCTTTATTATAATGAGAAAGAAAATCAGCTTATTTATAATAAAGAAAAATCTAAATATGCAAGCAATATTATTGATTTAAATGATTTGAAGGATGATGCTTATAAAGCAGAGTTAAAAGAAGATGATAAAAAAGAAGATATGATTAAATATGCATTTGCAAAAATTTTCTACTATACAAAAGAAATTAAAAAACAAATAGAAGACCCAAAAAATAGTGAAAATTATAAAAATATAAAAAATCAATTATACAGCTATTTATTTGAAAATATAAAATACATAATAAAGCATGAAGCATTTTTTGAAGAGCAGGAACTTAGAATGCTTGTAACAAATGATTATAAATCAGATGAAATATTAATTGATAATGATAATAAAAAACTTTATATTGATTATATAAAACTTTTTGATGAAAATAGTAATTATATAAAAGAAATAATAATAGGCTCTAAAGTAGAAAACAATGAGGCAGTTGCAGAAT
>CALXXQ010000044.1 GCA_944392715.1 uncultured Brachyspira sp. | reverse complement strand
AGTTATAAGATTCATGTACTAAAGGCATAACAGAAGCTCTTCTTCCTCCGAAGATAAAGATATCTATAGGTACACCTTTAGGATCTTCCCAGTCTTTACAAATAACAGGACATTGTCTAGCAGGAGCTGTAAATCTAGCATTAGGGTGTGCACCTTTTTCACCGCTTTCTGGAGTCCAGTCATTACCTTTCCAGTCTATACCATGTTTAGGAGCTTCGCCCATACCTTCCCACCATACATCGCCGTCATCTGTTTCTACACAGTTAGTGAATATAGTATTTTCTTTTATTGAATCCATAGCCATAGGGTTAGAATCATAAGAAGTTCCTGGAGCTACTCCGAAGAAACCAGCTTCTGGGTTAATAGCATAAAGTCTGCCGTCTTCAGGATTGATTTTCATCCAAGCAATATCATCACCTACAGTTTCACATTTCCAACCAGGAATAGTTGGCTGTAACATAGCAAGGTTAGTTTTACCGCAAGCACTTGGGAATGCAGCTGCTATATGGAATTGTCTGCCTTCTGGATTAGTTAAGCGTAAGATAAGCATATGTTCTGCCATCCAACCTTCTCTTCTAGCCATAGCAGAAGCAATACGTAATGCAAAACATTTTTTACCAAGTAAAGCGTTTCCGCCGTAACCTGAACCATAAGACCAAATTAAGTTTTCATCTGGGAAATGAGAAATATATTTTTGTTCTATTGGAGCACATGGCCATTTAGTATCTTTTGCACCGTCAGCAAGAGGAGCACCTACAGAGTGTAAGCAAGGTATAAACTCACCATTAGAACCTAATACATCTAATACTTTAGTACCAACTCTAGTCATTATATGCATGTTACATACAACATAAGGGCTATCAGTGATTTCTACACCGATTTTAGCTATAGGAGAACCAACAGGACCCATAGAGAAAGGAATTACATACATAGTTCTATTTTTCATACAACCTTTATATAATTCTTTCATAGTACCTTTTAATTCTTCTGGAGACATCCAGTGATTAGTAGGACCTGCATCTTCTTTATCAGGATAACTAATAAAAGTTCTATCTTCAACACGTGCTACATCAGAAGGGTCGCTTCTGAAAGAATGGCTGTGAGGTCTTTTTGTAAGAGGTTTTGCTAAACCTATTTCTACTAAGCCGTTCATACAGTTGTCATATTCTTCTTTAGTTCCATCGCATACATATATATCTTTTGGCTGACACATATCGGCTACTTCTTTAATCCAAGCTTTAAGCTTCTCATGTTTTAATTCTTCAACCTTCATGAATATTACTCCTTATAAAATTTGTTGCAATTATTATACAATAAAATGCTTTTTTAGTAAATAATTTTTGTAAATTTATTAATTATTTTATTGATTATAAAAATATACTTATAAACAATACTTTTATCAAAATTATCAGTTTTTAATTTTAACTAAAAAATTTATATGGCTATAAAACTCCTTGCTTTTTATATAAGAAGATTATACAAATGTATAATATTTGAAAAAAATTTAATAAATATTATTTTATTTAAAAAATTTATCATAAGTATTAAAATTAATAATATAGCTTTTATAATTACTTAATAAAAAAGAGGTTAAAAAACTAATATTATATGTTCCAAAATTATTTGAGCTATCTAATCATAATACTCTATTATTAAGAAGTAAAACTTTAAAATGCTCTTGATTAAAGATTGTTATATAAACATTTTCATCTAAAATAAAATCTTCAAAGTTATAATATTCAATTTTTTGATTATCCAAATTTATTAAACTGTATGATTTAGGCTTTCTTAATATTCTTTTTATAAAAGAAAAAGTTATTACATCTTGATCATTTTATCTTACACAAGTTAAATATATATATTCTTTTGGATTAAAGTATTAAAAAGTGTAATTTATAAATATAGTCAATTTATAAGAAGGGGCTTATTTTAAGCCCCTAACACAGAAAAATATGATGAAAGTTTTTATCACTTAGTAAATGTTACAGTGCCGCTTTCTCCTTTACCTTGAGGTACAGTAACGCTTACATCACACTTAACACTCTCTTTATCTTTAGTAAATTTATATTTGAGAGTAGCATCATGATAAGTAGGTCGTCCACTTCCTCCTTGTTGTTCTGCAAAAAATACTTGAACTTCATAATCGTAAGAAGATTTTTCTGATGTTAAATCCCAAGGAATAAGAACATTAGGTCTACTATTATCTCCACCACCATATGAAGTAATATTTTTTAGTGAAGCTAATGCTCCTGTTGCATCTGATGCAATATCAAAAGATATAGCTCCGTCTGAACTAACTGACATAGTAGATGTTCCGCTTTTATATGTACCTATTAAATTTGTTGTTCTTACTTTTGAACAAGCTGTTGAAAATAAAGCTAAAGTCATTAAAACTAAAGCAATTTGTAGAATTTTTTTCATTTGTTTTTACTCCTATTATTTTGGAATTTATTAATAAAAAGTTATATCTCGAGCTATAACTAATTATTTGAGAAATTAATTTTTTTGAATGCAATGCCAAAAGAGATATTGATTTATATAATATTAAAATGTTAAAATATTTATTTTTGTTACAATTTTCTTGTGAAATATAATATTTTTTTATTAATTTATTTTGATGTAGACTGTAGACTGTAGACTGTAGACTGTAGACTGTAGACTGTAGACTGTAGACTGTAGACTGTCTTTAATATAAAGAATTATTAATGATTCCATAATAAAAAATTGTACACTATATTAATAAAATGTCAACTTAATATATAAATAATGCATACAATATCAAATATTTTTATTAAATTATTTTCTTAATTCAGATTTTATATCATTTAAAATATTTCTTATATTTCTTAATTCATAAGCTATACTATTTAAAGCATTTGAATCCCTGCTGTCAAACTCTGAATAAAGTTTAGGCATAATATTATAACTAAATATTGTAATTATAATGCCAATAAATAAACCAATAAAAAATTTTTTCATAAATAAAAACCTCTTATATTTTAATTATTCTATATAAGCATTTCTAAAATCATATATAGAAAAAATATCGTATTTAACACCATGAAGTTTTTTGCTCTGCATAATCGTAGCCTTGTCATAATATATAGGTATTATAGCCATATCCTCTTGTATGAGTATACGCTCTGCATCATATGCTGCTTTTATTCTTATATCTTCATTTGCATTTGTCATAGCAATATCAACTAAATAATCATAAACAGCATTGGTATATCCCCCGTCATTACCCAAACCATCAAGCTGAAAAAGTCTTAAATAACCAGATGCCTGATTATAAGCAACGCTAGTTCCAGCCTTGATCATCTGAAAACTTCCGTCTTTTATTGACTGTAAATATGTTGTAGGCTCTTCATATCTAAGTTTTAAATCTATACCCAAATTATTTTTATACATACTTTGAATTGCCTCTGCAACGAATAATGATGAAGGATTAGTTGTTGTGATCAATTCTATTATAGGGAATTTTTTTATATCAGCATATCCAGCA
>CALXXQ010000043.1 GCA_944392715.1 uncultured Brachyspira sp. | reverse complement strand
TCTACTTTCTTCCTAAGAATTCCTCTTACTGTTGCTATTATTCAGGCTCTTATAGTTGATGCTGAAAAAGAATATTATGCAGTTCCTATTAACAGTATATTAGAAACTGTAAAAATAGATGTTAAAGATATTCAGGAATTAGAAGGAATAGAAGTTATCAAAGTAAGGGATGATGTTATAAATGTTCTTAGTATTAAAGAATTATTTAGACTTCCTTCAAGATACACAAGTATAAAATCATATTATGCTGTTATACTTTCTTCCGAAGGTAAAAAAGTAGCATTGCTTGTTAATAACCTAATAGGAGAACAAGATATAGTTATTAAAACTCTTAAAGATAATATCACAAAATCTGAAGGTTTGGCAGGTGCTACTGTTTTGGGTGATGGTACTGTAAGCTTCATTTTGGATATTCAGACAATTGTAAGTTTAGGTACTAAAAGAATCATTGAAAGAGGAAAGGTTAATAATAACAAAGGCAATAAAAATGATTTGAGAAGCTTCATTGAAAAATTAAAAAACAATGAAATACCTGAAGTACAGCAATAATAATCATTAATAAATAAAAAAATTATATTAAATCTCTTAATATTTTTATAAATTATATTGACAAATATCAAAATAGTTATATATTACTCTCGATTTTATTAATAGACTGAATTTATACTTTTATCATGCATTAATATACTAAAAAGAGATATATATTATGAATACCAATTCTATAAAATTAAATAATAAAAAAATATTCGGAAATATGGAATTTTATAAATTATGCATATCTATTGCAGTACCAGTAATGCTTCAGCAGCTTACAATGGGTATGGTATCATTAATAGATAATTTTATGGTGGCAGAATTGGGCGATATAAAAATGGCTGCTGTAAATGTATCTAATCAATTAAATTTCATTTATTTAGTAATACTCAATACATGCTATGGTGCGGGCGGAATATATATGGCTCAGAATAATGGTGCTGACAATAAAGAAGGAATGCAGCAAGCATTTAGATTTAAAGTAATACTTCCTCTTATTATATCAATTTCTTATATGATATTAATGCTTGTTAATCCTGAAGTATTTATGAGGCTTATGACCAGAGGAAATGCCTCTCAGGAAGAGATATTAGTTTCAAGTACAAAATACATGAGTATAATAGCATTTACATTTATACCAATATCAATATCTGGTGCAATAGGAACTTCATACAGAGAAATAGGAAAGCCTCATATACCTCTTATAATATCAGTTATTGCTACATTTTGTAATACTTTGGGAAATTATATACTTATATATGGAAATTTCGGAGCTCCTAGACTTGAAGAGACAGGGGCTGCTATTGCTACATTGATAGCAAGAATAATAGAAATGATTTTATTTATAGTATATATAAAAATATATAATGAAAAATTTTATGTTAGAACTAGAGAAATATTAAAAGTAAAATTAGATATATTCTATTCAATGCTTAGAAAATCAAGCTTAATATTTTTAAGCGAAATAAGCTGGGGATTAAGCGAGATGTTTATGACAGCATTGTATAATAGCAGAGGCGGTGCTGAAACTGTGGCAGGAATGGCATCAGGATTTACAATAGCCAATATATTTTATTTAGTTTTTCAAGGTATATTTGTTTCAACTATGGTGGTTGTAGGCGGTACTTTAGGAAGAGGGGAATTGGAAGATGCCAAAAATAAAGCCAGATGGATATTAAATGGATCTGTTATAGCTGGTTTAGTTGTTGGTTTGGTGCAAATGTCTTCTACCCTATTAATACCATTCATATTTTCAAAGCTCACAGCGGATGCTCAGACAATAACTAGAAATCTAGTAATACTTATAGCTTGTTATATGCCTGTATGGACATACATAAATGCTCAATTTGCTGTTTCAAGAGCTGGAGGTGATACTATATTTGGTTTTGCTGTAGATGTTCCTGTATCATTATTAATATTTGCTCCTTTGGCTTTAATACTTGCAAAATTTACAGCTGTAGGACCTGTTGCTATGTTTGGAATAGCTAAATTAAGCGACTTTGCAAAAATTGCAGTTGGTGTTATAATGTTAAAAAAAGAAAGATGGGTTAGAAAATTAACTCAATAGCAATATAAAAAATAAAATGCAGTAGTAAATAGTTAATAGATTAATTCCGATTATATAAACGATACTTTATTTTTTAGTTGATTTTTATTTTTTTATGCTTTATAAATATTGAAATTAATTTATAATATGCAAATATTTTTTATAGAGGATTTATGAATTACAATTTTTCTCTTTTAACATTAGAATTGGGAATTCCAGTTATATCTACAATTATATCTATAGTTGGTATAATATTATATGCTTATATATATTTTCAATTATACGAAGAAACTCAGGCTATTATATTATCATTGGGATTTTTATGTTTTATATTCTCTGCAATGGAAACAGTAAATATTATAAGTTCATTATATGTTCCAAATAATAAATTAGCTCTAAATCTATATAAATTTGAACAATTAGCATTTTCTTTAACCATAATACCATGGCTGGTCTATATACGAAATAAACTGACATTAAGCGAAAGATTTCATTTTATATTAGATAAATTATATATACTAGCAGTATTTATATTTATATTATTATCAGCTATAGCATTATTATATCCTCAGCTTTTCATATCTACAAATGATCAAATGACAACATTGAATGAAACTATGAGATACAGTATAAAAAGTAGAGGAGAATTGGGAGCAGCATATATATTTAGAGATTTTATTTTTACAATTTATAGTTTTATTATAGTATGCGCATTAATATATGAAATGACAGTTAATAAAAACATTAAAGGAAATATAACCTTATTAATATTAATATCTCTAATATCTTTGGCATTTTTTGATGATTTTAATGGAATATCAATATATACAAAATATTCAAGCGATTTTTTAATTTTTAATAATGTTACATTTACAAGAACTACATTAGTATATGCAATATTTAATATAGTGATGATACATTCATCAGTAAGCAGGTTTATATCTGCTGTACATAGAAAAACAACACAGTCCTATGACTTAGAAAGTATAAAGGCACAGGACTCTATAATAATCAATACAGCAATTAATACTTCTGAAAAATTATCTGAATTAAAACAAAACTTTTCAGATTCTGTTAATGAATTGGTAAGTAAAGTAGAAAATACATACTCTACTATTAATAATTTGAAAACTGATATTAATAAAGTTATAGATTATACAAATGAATTTATAACTATAGAAAATTTCCAAATAAATGATGGAAAAATAAATATAGAAAAAATAAATGAATTAATAGAAACATATCCTAATTTGCAGGCTTCTGTAGAATTACAAAAGAAGACTTTAGAAGAATCTAATGTTAAATTACAGGAGTCTATTGAAAAAATATATGGTTTGCAGTCTGAAAGCAGAAATATAGTTAATATGTTTGAAGATTTCCAAAATAAATTAGAAAATGAAAAAATTAATTTTGCTAAAGAATTTAGTAAATCTGAAAGCTTCAGCCAATTGAGCTTTCAAATTAATAGAATTATATCATTTATGACAAATATGTCAGATAAAACTAAAACTCTTGCTATCAATTCTAGTATACAAGCATCAAAAGCAGGGGAATGGCATAATAACTTTTTAGTTGTATCCAAAGAAGTTACAGAATTGGTAAGCGAAACTTCTCAGGCAACTAATAGAATGCAGGATTTATTATTCCAAATAGAAGAGATTTTCAAAAAATTTAACTATTCTAGAAATAATATTAATAATAATATATTCTCATTAGCAGAAGAAGTTTCAAATCATTATGAAAGAGTAAGTAAATTTAATAAAAATATGGAAAAACAAAATGATTATAATATGAATATCATTAAAAGTACTGATAAAATGCATAATTCTATTTCAAATATGACTAATATAATAATTAATGAAGAAAATGACTTTTTGAATATTAAAAATAAAGTAGAAGAAATCAATGACTATATAATAGACATATCTGAAAAAGCATCAATAGAAAATATAGAGGTAAAAAGTTTGATGAGAGATATGAATAAACTTCTTGCTACTTCTGATGATTTAGAGGCTATAACTAATAAACTTGATGCTGAAATGAAAAAATTTATGGAATATGCTAATGATTTAGAAAGCAAAGTAGATGAATATTCTAAAGTTATGTAATAAGAGGAATATGTATGGATATATTTTCAAATTTAATATATGGTTATAATATAACTGTAGTAAAATTATTAGTGCCTATTATTGGTATTTCTTTAATGTCAGTATTTATTATGCTGTATTTATTATTATCTATCAAAACAAAGAAAATAATATATATTACAGTTTCTGTTACATTGGCGTTTATATTATTTTATAATATAATATCTCTTATTATATTATTTTTAGAATTATATGGAATAAATAAAAATTTAGCTTTGAATTTGTATTTAGCCAATAATATACTGATACTTGTTGCTGTAATGTTAATGCCTATAAATACTAAAAGCTTCATATCAAAAACAAAAAATTTAATTAATTTAAATAATACAGTATTCATTATAGGACTAATATTATCAATAGCACTTATAATAGTAAGCAGTGTATATCCGCATAAATTCTTTACAAGCTCAATTAACTATTATGATTTATCAAGTTCATCTTATTTTATAAGACCTACAGGATTTTATTTCGCATTAAAAAATTATATTATACTATTTATATTTTTTGTTATGTTCATATCAATAGTAACTGATATGATAATGAATTATACTTTCAGAGGTAATATTGCTATGACAATAGCAATAAGTATAGCTTTATCATTAATAATAAGATATTTATATATGGACGGCACTTCTTCAAATAATATGGATTTTGATAAAATAGGACTTGCTATTGTAATTTCATCATCATTCAGATCAATATCTATATTCTCATCATTTGCTAAAAATGCACTTGATTCGATAAAAAAAGAAAGTATATTAAATAATAAACTTCATCTCAATCTTAAAACTTTAACAAATATAGATAAAATTTCAGAAGAATTAAATATTATAGATAAAAATTTAATGGATACATCTATGTTTGTATTTGAAATAGATAAAGAAACAAAAGATGCATATAATATTATTAATTCTAAAATAGATTCTATATTGGCAGCTAATGACAGTTTAATAGAAGCAAAAAATAGTAAGAAAAATTTAATCAAAGACGGTTTAAAATATACAAACACAATATTTACATTCTTTGATAAATATAAATCTCAAATGCAGGATCATTTTAGAGTATTAAATCAAACAATTTCCAATATGAAAGAATCTGATTTCTCTAATGAACAAATATTGTCTTTGAAAAATGAACTTAGAATTATAAAAGAAAGTTTGCAGGAAACATCGAGCAAATTTTTAAATACAATAATGGAATCAGCAAATCAATTTAAAGATGTTAATAGTATCACTGAATCCATATATAATACTATAGAATATATTAAATCTATTACAAATAAAACTAATCTTCTATCTATAAATGCAGGTATTCAGGCATCTAAAGCAGGATTTTTTGGAAAAAGTTTTTCTGTAGTAGCAAAAGAAATAGGTACTTTATCTTTTGAAATATCTAAAGGTACAGATTCAATAGAAAGAATGCTTACTGACATATTTGCGGGACTTGTTGTAATAGAAAATTCATCTTTTTATATAAAAGACAGATGTAAAATTATTTCAAAAGAAATCAGCAGAATATCAGAAGCTTTTGATAAATTTATTGAAGAGATAGAAAATAATATAAGCACAGATTCTAAAAAGTTAAGTCATTTCAAATCTTTAGAGCAGTATAATGAGGTTATGTCTAATATATTGGTAAATCAAAATTTAATAGTATTATCAATAAAAGAAAATGTAGCCGCTATGCTTGAAGTTCAAAATAACTTAAATGCAAAAATAGAATATCAAAACCAAGATGTATATAAAATTTTCAATAATTTTAATAATATAATAAAAGCAAAAGATGAACTTAATGATATTACTAAAAAGATAGGAAGCTATTCTTCCTTCTCCCATACTGATATAGAGGCTTTATCAAATATTATTAATACACATAAAAAGAAAAGCAGTTTCACATTCGCACCTGTGATAGCTTTATTAAAGAAATCATAATGTTTAATAGTATTGATATATTATTAATTGTAATATTAACAGCTGCTTTTTTATATGGTTTATACAAGGGTTTAATATCTATTATTACACCTATAATAGCAATAATAATAACATTTGTAATAGCTCCTTTAATATATAATCATCTATCTAAATACTTTGGACATTCTATTATACTAAAAGTTATATCATTAATAGCAATATATTCTATTACAAGAATAATACTTTCAAAAGTAGAAAAAAGCATAAAAGATATTTTAAAAATAATTTATTTATCTTGGATAGATAGACTAGCATGTGCTGCTGCATTAGTATTTGCTGCTGGCGCTATTATTTATCTAATAATAAATTTAATTATGTATTTAACACCAGAATATAATGATATTTTTTCTAAATCAATTATCATAAATTATATATTTTCTATATTTAAAAATATTTTCTCATCATTTATAAATGATAATTATATAGTTTATCTGATGTATTCATAGTTATTTATTATGTTATTATATAGCATATAATTGACAATAAATATTTTTTAATATATTATTATCATTACAAATTTATTTAAGGAAGTAAAAATGAAAACAGTAGATGCAAGAGGAATACCTTGTCCAAAACCATTAATTCTAACTAAAACTGCAATAACAAATGCTGCTTTGAATGAAGAAATAGAAGTTTTAATAGATGATGAAGTAGCATTTCACAATATTACAGATTTTTTAAATAATAATTGTATAACATATAGCAATGAAGGATTAAATTTTAAAATTATTAAAAATAAAGATTTATCATCTTCAAATGATTCTAATAGAGAAAAATCTTCAGGTCCTGTTATTGCTGTTGTTGATAAAAAAGCTATGGGACAAGGAAATGATGAGCTTGGTGAATTGCTTTTAAAAGCATTTTTAGGGGCATTAAAAGATTCAAATCCAAAACCAGAAGCTTTATACTGTTATAATGGCGGGGTTTATTTAGGTGTTGAAGAGCCTTATAAAACATTATTACAGGAATTAAGAGATGCAGGCATAAAAATATTTTTCTGCGGTACTTGTGTGAAATTCTATGAATTAAAAGACATAAAGGTAGAAGAACAAACCAATATGCTTGGAATTATAGAAGCTATGGCAAATGCTTCTGCTGTTATAAGAGCATAAAAAATTTATAATGAATAAACTGCTATATGAAAAATTATTATTTCGATAACTCTACAACTAGTTTTCCAAAACCTAAAGAAGTTGCAGAAGAAATGTATAATTTTTTAATGAATATAGGAGGTACTTACGGCAGAGTAAATACAATAAGAGGTAAAGAGACAACTCAGAAAATAGAAGAATGCCGTACATTATTAGCTAATCAATTTCTTGGTACAAAAAATGATTCTAATATGATATTTACATCAGGAGCCACAAGAGCTATAAATGATATACTAATAGGGCTTGATTTAAATAACTGCCAAGTATTAATATCAGCATTAGAGCATAATGCTGTACTTAGACCAATACACCAATTAAGTAAAAAGAAAAATGTGAAATATAGTATTATACCTTCTTTAGAGAATGGAATAGTAGATATAAATGCTCTTTCTGATATAGTGAAAAAAGAAAAAATATCATTAGTGATTATTAATATGGAAAGCAATATAAGCGGAGTTATGCAGCCTATAGAAAAAATAAAACAAACTATAGGAGAAATACCTTTGTTTGTAGATGTTACGCAAACTATTGGCATACATAATATAAAAGCAGATGATTGGAATATAGATTTTATAGCTTTCACAGGACATAAAGGACTTCTAGGACCAGCTGGTACTGGAGGTTTTTATGTGAAAAATCCAGATAAATTAATGCCTGCTTATTTTGGAGGAGGTTTTGGTGATGGATATGAAACTCCTTATAGTGTACCTGAAATATATGAACATGGTACTCCAAATACTGTAGGAATAATAGGATTATTGGCAGCTTTAAAAAACAGACCTAAATGGAATATAGACATTAATGATGTAGTTAATACAATAGAAAAAATAGAATCTATGAATAAATATAAAGTTATATGGTCAAAAGATATCAATACTCAAGGATTTTTATTTTCAATAAAAACTATTAATAATGATATCAGCATGTCTGATATGGCTCATAATCTATATAAAGATTATAATATAGAATGCAGATACGGATTTCATTGCTCATTTTTAGCACATAATTTTTATAAAAATGATAAAGGTGCTATAAGATTTTCTTTTTCGCCATATACAACAAAAAAAGATTTAGAATATTTAATAAATGTATTGGGGAAATAATTATGTCAAAAACTTTTTGCTATTTACAAACACCAAGGGATTTAATTAAGGCTGAAAAAATTTTATTAGATGCCGGAATAGAAGTTGTAGTTCGTCCTGCTCCTGAACCTGTTTTTGGAGTATGCAATATGGCCATAGATATGGATAAAGATAAAACAGAAGAAATTATACATTTGTTGGAAAAAGCAGGATTAATGGTAACTATTAAAGAAATGGAATAATAATAAAGGCTTACTTAATTTATTAAGTAAGCCCCTATTTATGGAAAACTTTTTAGTTGGAATATGTCTTTATTTAGCTAGAATTGTACCTACATACATTTTATCAGTTCTAATACCAGGTTTTATTTCTCCATTAATAGAATATATTTTATTTCCTATTAATATCAAACCTTCTCCGCAAGGAGCATCAAAAGGAACCTCCCCTATTGTTTTCCAAGTATTAGATTCGCAGTTATAAATTAGTATATTGCTGTTCCAATTAAATTCATAAGGATCAGCACCAAAATAACCTTGTCTGAAACCAGCCAAAGCAGTACCTTGAAGAGTTCCTAAATTATAAACAGCATTATCATAAATAGCTTTATTAAATCCGCCTATAACAAGCATTTCAGTTTCATTAAGTTTAACTGATACAGCACCAAGCAAAGATATTCCTTCGCCTCCATTTATAGATACATCAGCAACTTGTTCCCAAGTATTATTCGCAAAATCATATTTATATCCGTCAGTATAAGCTGTAGCATCTCCGCCGCTAAATACATATATATTTCCATTCAATAATTGAGCAACAGCCTGAGTTCTGCTTGCTTGTCCTGGTACAGGGGCTAATTCTTTTGCCTCTTTAGTAGTTAAATCATATTCATAAACTTTATCGCTGCCCTTTCCGCCTTGCTTTCCTGTAATAATATATAATTTATTATCATTATAAACAGCTACGCCATTTTGCAATGTGAAAGGTAAATCACCTATTTTTTCAACATTTAATTTACCATCTTTTAATGTTATAAATAATATATCATCATCAGCTTCAGGGTTTGATGAACCGCCTATATAATATATTCCATTTGTAACAGTTATAGAAGCACCGTATCCTATTTCATTTTCCCAATTAATATGTTCAATAACTTCTAATACTCCGTTTTTATCTTCTAACATATAAATATCAGAATAAGTTCTTTTAGCTCCGCCATTAAGTACAGATTCTTCAGGAAAATTAGCTCCTCCTCCAACAACTATATATTTGTCTTGTAAAGAGCCATATAATAATCCAGCAGTACCAATATTTTTTTCCATTCCTGTCTGAGCAGGTAAATGTCCTCCCATCTCCCAAACTATCTTTTTATCTACTTTAGAATCAAGTACATTAGCTGCATTAGAAGTTGAAACAGTATTTGAACAGCCTATAATAAATACAGAAAATATAGTAAATAACATTAAAAATATTTTTTTCATATACATTCCTTATAAATTATTTTTTATTTTTAATTGTAGTAGAATAAGTTAAGCCTTTTATTTTTTCTGCAGATGGTTTTCCAAAAGCAAAAGAAGCTAAGAAAGAAGCCAAAACTCCTACACCTATTATTATAAATGAAATCATAAACTCAAATATTTTTGGCTTAGCATAGCCAGGTATAAGTTTAGTAAGCATTCCAGCAGGATCGCTTATATAAAATGCCACTATAACAGAAAGTATAAATCCAACCCATACAGCTTTACTTTCTATTTTATCAAAGAATATACCTACTAAGAATACAGCAGCTATAGGACCTCCCAAAAGACCTGTTATGGCTTGGAAATATAAAAACATATCGCCTTGACCATTAAATATAAAGTAAATAGCAAGTAATGTACTGAATATACCAACTATCCAGCTTGATAATCTTGCAAATGCTAATTTAGATTTATCTTCCATACCAGGTTTAAAATACTCTAATATATCAGCAGTCATACAAGTAGAAACTGAATTCAAGCTAGATGATACAGTAGACTGGGCAGCAGCAAATATAGCAGCTATTACTAATCCTGAAATACCAACAGGCAAAGCATTTACAACAAAATAAGGAAGTATAGCATTACCATTAACTGTTTCAGGTAAAGGAGTTTTAAAATTGAAATAAACATATAAAGCAGAACCCATACCTATAAATATTACAACACTAGTACAAAGTAAAGGAACATTCATAAATAAACTTTTTTTAGATTCATTTTCATCTTTATTTGTAGCATATCTTTGAACTATATCTTGGCTTCCTACATAAGAATAAATAGAATTAACAAATCCTCCTATTATTATAGTCCATATACTAGTTTTCATTAAATCAAAAGTAAAGAAATCATCACTTATAATTTTTCCATTATCAGCCAAAAGTTTGAAGCTTTGTACCAAACCTTCAGGAGCAGATGAAAAACCTACAATAATTACTAAAAAAGCACCTAAAAGAAGAACAACTGTTTGTACAGCATCAGACCATAATACAGCTTCTATACCTCCCATAGATGTATAAGCAACACAGAATACTGATACAATAACTGTTATTAAAACAGGATTAAGAGTAGGAAGTACCTGCTGTATAGCTAATGTTGGAAGATAAATTACTATTGCCATTCTTACAACATGGAAAAGTATAAATGTCAAACTTCCCACTAATCTAAAAGAATTATCAAATCTTTTTCCTAAATATTCATATGCAGTTGTAACATTAACTCTTCTAAAAAATGGTACAAAAGTATAGGCAGCCCATAATACCATTAAAATAATTCCCAATGGAGCCATACCTAAAAGCCAGCTATTATTATAAACAGAAGCTGGTATAGCAATAAATGAAATAGATGATAAAGCTGTAGCATAAATACTCATAGCTGTTACTAAAGCAGGTACTCTTCCTCCAGCTTTGAAATAATCATCTGTAGATTTAGTTCTTCTAGCAAAGAACATACCTATTAAAAACATCACAACGAAGTATAGCCCTATGACTATCCAATCAAACCAATGCCAAGCCATTTTTGTTCTCCTATAAATAAGTTTTGTTCACGTGAACAATTATAGTATAGTAAAATAAAATTATATTGTCAATGAAAAAATGAAAATAAATTCTAAATTCATTATAAAAATATTGAAAAAAAATAATTTATGATACTATAAAGAATAATAATATAAAAAAATGATAATTGTTTTTAGAATATATTGATTTTTTTATAAAAACTGTTAGTATTTTCAAACAAATATTATTTTATAAAAATACAATGAATAAATATATAGATACTATAATTAAATCAAGCATATTTGATAATATAGATAAAAATGAAATAATAAATATATTAAATGATTTAAAAGCCCAAAAAAAATCTTTTAAAAAAGCTAATATAATAATAGATACTGGAGATAAAATTGATAGTATATATATTATATTAGAAGGAAAAATAGAAGTATCTAAAGAGTATGATGATACTAGAAAGAATATAGTTAATATATTAAATGAGGGAGATATATTTGCTGAGGCAATTGCATTTTCTACAAATAAAATATCATCTATACAGGCTATATCGCTTAATGAAAGCAAAATATTAAAAATAGAAATAAAAAATATATTCTCTTATAATAAAAATAATATTATAATTATGCAGAATTTACTTAAAGTAATATCTGATAAAAATAAATTTCTATCTTTTAAAAATGATATTCTAAGTCAAAAAAGCCTTAGAAGCAAAATAATTATGTATCTGAAATATATGTCAAATATTCAAAAAACATCAAATATACTGATACCTTATAATAGAGATAAATTAGCAGAATTCATATCAGCAGACAGAAGTGCATTATCAAGAGAATTAAATAGATTATCAAAGGAAAATATAATAAAATTGGAAGGCTCTAAAATAAGTATTATAAATATTAGTGCTGACTATTAAATCATTAAAAAATATTAATCTATAATATTTAAATGGCTTTTTCTCTTTCTAACCTCATCTGCTATTTTTTTTATAGTTATTTTAGACATAGATTTTTCAAAATCAAGTCTTACATTATTAAACTCTTCTCCCAAAACATCAAACATAGCACATCCTACAGGGCAAACATGATTAGGTTCATGAAAATTAAAAAGTCCCCTTTCCTCTTCGGTAAATACTGCCTCATATATTGAAAGCAATGTAATATCTTTTTCATCTTTTATGAGTCTGCTTCCCTTTTTTGAGGTTTCAACTATACCTGCATCCTGAAGATTTAATAAAATTCTCCTTATAACTGAAGGATTGGTTTTTACGCTTTTAGCAAGCAAATGAGATGTAGTACCTTCATTTTCAAAAAATGCTATGCATAAAACTATATGTGCAGCAACTGATAATTTTGTATTTATTTTCATATTAATATGATAAATTAAAAATAATAATAGTCAATATAATTGTATCAACTTTAGTAACAATAATTATACTATTTTTTATTGATAATATTTAATAATATATATAAAATGTTATTAATAATTTTTATCAATAAGGAGAACTTACAAATGAATAAGTTTTATACTCTAACACTTTTATCTGCATTCATGTTCATAGTATCATGTTCAGGAAAAACTGCAGACACTCAAGCAAATACTACAGCAGAACCTACTAAAAAAGAAGCTGTAACTATTAATGTTGAAGGAACTGCTGCACCTGAAAGCATAAAATTTAAAAATGGAAAATTATATATAGCAAATTTAGGGGATCCTAATGCTCCAGCTGATGGTTTTATAATTGTTGCTAATGAAGATGGTTCTAATCCTCAAAAACTTTTTGAAGGACAATTAGACAGCCCTAAAGGTTTCTCTTTTTTAACTGATGATATTATTATTATACCTGATCAAGTTAATGATAGTTCTATGACAGGAAATTTAGTTTTGGCTAATGTAAAAGAAAATAAGATAATAACTAAACTTCCTATAGATGGATCTAAATTCTTAAATGATACAGTGGTAATAGATCCTGCAACTGTAGCATTAACAGATACTGGTGCTTCTGCAGTTCATTTTATAAAAGTTGATAATAATTCTGCTTTATCTATAACTTCATCTGTAACAGGAGTTGCAGGTGCTAATGGAATATTCCTTGACAATGGAGTTCTATATATTGCTGGAAGTACATTTGGCGGAGACCCTAATGGAGGAGATATTTACACTTTAAATATAGATGGTACTGGATTAACTAAATGGACTGCTTCAAAATTAGGTGCTGGTGCTTTAGATGGTATAGCTATTGTTGATGGAAAATTATATGTTTCTGATTGGGGCGAAAATGGTGCTAATAATAATGCATGCATATATGTATTTGATTTAAATACAAAAGAGCAAATTGAAAAAATTGAAGGTTCTTTAAGCGGTGTTGCTGATATAGATTTAGTTAATAATGTTATATACATTCCTGAACTTTCTACTAGCTTAATTAAAAAAATACAATTATAATTTTTTCATTATAGCACATAAATAATTTCCCTAAGCATCTCTTATGCAATTAACGTATAGGAGATGCTATTTTTATTTATATATTTTTAAATAGCACATAATTCATAATAAAAAAAAAAAAAAAAAAAATATCAAGTATATTTATATTATTTCCGACAAATTAACATAATATATAATAAGCATTAAATAAAAAGGAATGAAAAATGGATACTGATATCAAACTCTTTACAGTTAACTATTTACCAAGTAATTACAATTATGAGATAATAGGTTTAGTAAAAGGTAATACTGCCCAGGCTAAACATATAGGTAAAGATTTACTAGCAGGACTAAAAAATATAGTAGGAGGAGAAGTAGAAGGATATACTGAAATGCTTGATGAGGCAAGAAATATAGCTACAAAAAGAATGATAGAAGAAGCTAAAAAATTAAATGCTAATGCCATCATAGGAATAAAGTATTCATCATCTTCTGTAATGGAAGGTACTACAGAAGTTATTGCTTATGGTACTGCAATTGTATTAAAATAATTTAGGAGTATAAAATATGAGTGATGATATAAAATTAATTTCAGCTGATTATTTACCAAGCAATTATAATTATGAATTATTAGGTTTAGTTAAAGGCAATGTTGCTCAGTCTAAACATATAGGTAAAGATTTACTTGCTGGACTAAAAAATATAGTAGGAGGAGAAGTAGAAAGCTATACTGAGATGCTTAATGAAGCAAGATCTATAGCTACTAAAAGAATGATAGAAGAAGCTAAAAAATTAAATGCTAATGCCATCATAGGAATAAAGTATTCATCATCTTCTGTAATGGAAGGTACTACAGAAGTTATTGCATATGGTACTGCTATAATAATAAAATAATAAAAAGGCGGAAATATATATGAGAAAAGAAACTTATGAGCTGCAAAATTCTGATATGCCTAATGAGTCTTGGCGTATATTTAGAATAATGGGTGAATTTGTAGAAGGCTTTGAAACTATGTCTTACTATAAAAATGCTGTTTCTATATTTGGAAGTGCAAGAACATCTGAAGATCATCCGCATTATAAATTAGCCTATGAAACTGCTAAATTATTAGGTGAAAATAAATATGATATAATAACAGGCGGAGGTCCTGGTATTATGGAAGCAGGAAACAGAGGAGCTTTTGATGCGAATTCTGGTTCTATTGGTTTATGCATAGAATTGCCTCATGAACAAAAAACTAATCCATATGTTAAAGAGGAACTTAAATTCAGATATTTCTTTGCAAGAAAAGTTATGTTTTTGAAATATGCAAAAGCTGTAATAATATTTCCAGGCGGATTTGGTACTATGGATGAAATGTTTGAAACATTGACTCTAATACAAACAAAAGTTTTACAGAGAATGCCTCTTATAATTATGAGCTCTGATTACTATACAGATCTTATGGCTTGGATAAAAAAAGATATGATCAATGAAAAGTATATAGATGTTGAAGATTTAGATTTAATAAAATATGCTGAAACTCCAAAAGAAGCTTTGGATATTATAAATAATTTCTACAATAATAAAAAATGAAATATATAATTACAATTTTATTAATAAGTGCTAATATCATATTTGCTCAATTACCTGAATTTTTTAATTTAGATGGTTATAAAGATTTAAAATTTGGTATGAGTATTGAAGAAGCTGATAATAAAATTACTAATTATAATTTAAATATATATGCCGATTTTTTTGAATCATTTGAAATGAAAAATAATACAATACTAAATATATATAAAAATGATACTGAAAAATTGGCATATTATTTATATTTCTATAATAATCAGCTTTATAGAATAGAAATTTGCAATCATATAGGAGATATTTATAATAATCCTTCTTTTTATAATCCTGTAACTTTAGCTGATATTGATAGCATAAAAGAAAAGCTAACACTTCAATATGGCCAGGCAACTAAAACAGATGTTAAGCATTATTCTTTTAATAAAAAACCATTTGAAGAATATATATTATGGTGGTCATCTGATTTGGTAAGCATATCTTTATATATAAAACCTGATTTAGATACTTTGGAAAAAGTAATGAAGCATTATTCATATAGAATTTCTTTTTATGATGAGATAAAAATAAAAGAGATATATTCTCAAAAATAATAAAAAATAAAATTTCATACTAACACCCCACCCTATTTTCTTTGATGCCATATATAAAATTTATACTTTATACTATTTTTTTACTTTTAATAAAAATATAAAACCCACCCTAGATTTATTTAAACTTATAATCTTCACAACGCACGATAAACTAGACAAAAAATAAAAATTCATTAATAATCAAAACTTAATTATTATTTTAAATAAAATCAACCGTGCGTTAAAGTAATTAAAAAACTAATAAAAACTTGGGCGGGGACTATATTTTTAAATATGCTTTAAAAATAATTTAAACTAATAAATTTATATTCGCAGTAAAAAATAAAGGGCGGGGTATGTAAATTAATTTGAATAATAATATTGCTTTATATTTTTCAAGTTCATAAATATTTTTATTATATTAGTTTTAATAATTTATATTATATAGTATAATTTACTTAATAATTTGGAGTGCTTAATCAATGAAAGAAAGAGAAAAACTAGGAAGCAGGTTCGGATTCATACTTGTATCTGCAGGATGTGCTGTAGGAATGGGAAATGTCTGGAGATTTCCATATATAACAGGACAGTATGGCGGCGGTGCTTTTGTTATATTGTATATTATATCTATAATTATTTTGGGTGTTGCTCCTATGGTTATGGAATTTGCTGTAGGCAGAGCAGGCGGACATGATATAGCAACATCTTTTCAAAAACTTGAAAAAAAAGGACATAATTGGCATAAAATAGGATATGTTCAGATATTAGGAAATGTTATACTTATGCTATTTTATACTACCATATGCGGATGGTGTTTATCATATTTTTACTTTATGCTATCAGGCAGATTCAAAGGACTCGATGCTGAAGAAGTAGGAGTTTTTTTTAACGGAGTTCTAGGAAGTGCTTCAACATTGACATTATGGATGGGAATAAGTTTATTGCTTGGCATTATAATTTGTTCTTTCGGATTAGAAAAAGGTGTTGAAAGAGCAAGCAAATTTATGATGATATCTTTATTCGGACTTTTAATAATACTAATTATAAGAGCATTAACGTTGAAAGGTGCTTTAGAAGGATTGAAATTTTATTTGGTGCCAGATTTAAATAAATTATTTGGAAACGGATTAACAGGATTTATAGGTATATTTTATGCAGCAATAGGACAGGCATTTTTTTCATTGAGTGTAGGACAAGGAGGAATGGCTATATTTGGAAGCTATATAGATAAAAAGCAGTCTCTCACAGGAGAAGCTTTAATAATCATAGCATTGGATACTATAGTAGCATTATTTGCAGGACTTGTAATTTTTCCAGCATGCTTTGCTTTCGGAGTAAATCCAGGAGAAGGTGCAGGGCTTGCTTTTGTAACTTTACCTAATATATTTAATTCTATGACTTTAGGAAGATTATGGGGAGCTTTATTTTTCCTATTTTTAGCAATGGCGGCACTTACAACTATAATAGGAGTATTAGAAAATATATATTCATTTATTATGGATAAATTTAAACTCACAAGAAAAAAAACTTCTATTATACTTTTTATAATTCTATTTGTATTTAGTTTACCTACAACATTAGGTTTTAATGTTTTATCCCATATAAATCCTTTAGGAGAAAATACTGTAATAATGGATTTATTAGACTTTATAGTATCTAATAATATACTTCCTTTAGGTGCTTTAGTAACTTTATTTTTCTGTACTAGAGATTTCGGATGGGGATTTGAAAATTTCATAAAAGAGGCTAATACGGGAGAAGGAATAAAATTTCCTGTAAAATTAAGATTCTATATATCTTATATACTTCCATTTATAGTGCTTGCAATATTCTTATATGAATATATTAATAGATTTTTTATAAAGTAATTATATAATTATCATAAAATTATTAAAATAAGAGGAGTGGAAAATGAGTGAAGATATTTTATTTACAAGAAGAAGTATCAGAAAGTATATTAAAGGTAAGCAGGTTGAAGATGAAAAGATAGAATATATGATAAGAGCAGCAATGTATGCTCCTTCTGCGAATAATAGAAGAAATTTGGAATTTATAGTAGTAAAAAATAGAGATTCATTAGATAAAATTATGAACTCTCACCCTTATGCTAAAATGCTTGATACTGCCACATTAGCTATAGTTGTATGCGGAGATTTATCAGATGAATCAGGACAGCTTTATTGGCAGCAAAATTGTTCTGCAGCTTTACAGAATTTGATGTTAGCAGCAAAGGCAAAAGATTTAGGTTCTGTATGGATTGGACTTGCTCCTCGTGAAGAGAGAATGAATGAAATTATAGAATTATTTAATATACCAGAACATATTAAGCCTTTAGGTTTGGTAGTTATAGGATATCCAGATGGAGAGCCTGAAATGCCGGACAGATTTGAGCCTAATAAAATACATTATGAAAAATATTAATAATAAATAAAATATTAATATGCAATTATAAATTAATATGATAAAAAATAAAAACAAAAAATTAATTATTAGGAGACTATTTATGAAAAAACTTTTTATTATATTATTTATGATTTTTGCTGTATCATATATTAATGAAAATTATGCTCAGAACAATACCAAAAAAGTTAATATAAGTCTTGATTATACAAAAAGACCTGGATTTGCAAGCAATCAAATAGCAGCTTGGGCAGAGGATAATAATGGTAATTATATAGCTACTATATATATTACAGATTTTACTGGAAGAAGAGAGGGCTGGAAAAAAAGACCTTTATCATTAAATAATTGGCAGAAAAAAGCTAATGCTTCAAGTATAGATAAAAAGATAATTGATGCTGTATCAAAATCTACACCTAAACAGGGAAAAGTTAATATAGTTTGGGACTGCAAAGATAATCAAGGAAATATAGTAAAAGACGGTACTTATAAAATAGTTGTTGAAGCTACTATATATCAAGATAATAATGTGCTTTATACTTCCACTATTAATATAGGAAATCAGGCTAATTCTCAAAAAGCAACATCAAAATATTCTAAACCCGAAGCTAAAAATATGGATATAATAAAAAATGTAAATGTAAGTTTTATGCCTTAAATAAACTTTTTTATTTTTGAAAATTAATTATAATGGAGCAGCCTTATGACAGATAAAAGTATAATATTATTATTTCATGGTGCAAATAATTATGAAGAAACAAATAAAATGTATGCTGATATTATGAAAAGATTTGAAAATGAATTTAAAGATTTTTATATAACTGATGCATACAGCTCAAGTGCTATAAGAAAAATGATGAAAGATAATTCAAGTTTTCCATCAGTAAAAGACAGATTAGATGAGCTGAAAAATAAAAATATAAAAGAAGTATATATCACTCCTATAGTTTTACTTCAAAATAAAGATTATATGAGAATATTTCATACTACTGTGCCTTTTAAAGATGATTATTCTGTATTGAAATATGGAGAATCATTATTATCTATTCCAAGCGATTATGATAATATGGTATCAGTTATTAAAGAAAAATTTGATGATTATAATAATTATACATATTTATTCGTAGGACATGGGGGAAAGCATCATTCTAATTCTGCTTACGGAATGCTTGCATATAAATTAAGTATTCAAAATGATTCATATATATCTATGACTTTTTCTGATGGTATAAGTTTAGATGAAATAAAAGATAAACTTGTCAAACTAAATAAAAAAGTTTTAATAATTCCTATCTTAATTTCAAGATCATTTCATTATAAAAATGATATATCAGATAAAATATATAATGCTATAAAGGATTTAGGACTTGAAGCAGAAATAATTGATAAAACTTTAGGAGAATGGGATTCTATAATAAATCTATATATAAATAAAACCAAAAAACTGATAGATGAAAATTAATAAAAAAAATGAGATAATATAAAAAATATATTATCTCATTCAATAAAACAAAATAAATTATTTAGTTTTATCTTTTGATATTATATAGTAAGGTATGGCTACTAAAAATATACCTCCTATCATATTTCCTATTGTAACAAATAATAAATTATAAGCATATCCTGCTACGGTTATATTAAGTTCTGAAGGAGTTAACAACCCTACAGCCATTATAGTCATATTTGCTATACTATGTTCATAGCTGCTTGTTATAAAAGCAAATAAACACCAAAATATCATTATTAGTTTACCGCTATCAGACTTGCATCTGAAACTGCACCAAACAGCAAGACAGACTAATGTATTGCATAATATACCTCTAAATATCAATGCCTGAGGATTTAAAGTCATTTTAGTTAAAGTAGTTTTTACTATAAAATCTCCTATAGCTCCAGTAGAAAGATCAGATAAATAAAATAATAAAGATACAATAATAGCTCCGAGTAAATTACCTATATAACTTACAATCCAAACTTTAATGGTATCTAAAAATGTAACCTTTTTATTTAGAAGTCCTACTGTCATAACTAAATTATTTCCTGTAAATAATTCAGCCCCAGCAATTGTTACTAAACTCAAAGCTATACCAAAAGAGATACCCATTATTATTTTAGTTCCTCTGAAATCTCCAAGTAACCCGCCTATAGAAAATATCAATAATATACCAAGTCCTACATATATCCCAGCAAGTATAGATGATATAAAATATCCAAAAATATTATTTTTTAATAGATTTGATTTAGCTAATGATGCATTACATACAGCATTTAATTCATCTTTGAACATAATTTATACCTTTCCAATAAACAGGAGTATAAACTTCAGCTATATCAGGAAGCTCTACATCTTTTAAAGCCCATTTTTTGAACTCTTCAAATCCTGTTCTATCAACTATATATCCCACATGCTCTTTTCCTCCAGGAGCAGTCAAATCTATATATTTTTTAACATATTCATAAGTATTCAATATAATTTTTACTATACTGTCCTCATCAACCCACTTTATGAAATCCTCTCCAAGTCTAGGATTTTTCTTTCCAGTTCTTCCCATTATTGTAAGTCTATAATATTTTTTATCGCTCCTAGTCCAAGCTCTCATAGGACATTGTAATACGCATTCTCCGCATCCTATGCAGCCTTTATGATTTCTTTCTATTTTATAATTAACCATACTTAAAACATCAGCTGATTTTCTTTTGCATGATTTTATACATGCTTTACAGCTTATACATCTATCTTTTTCATACTGAGGATGAGTCATTCCAATAATACCAAAGTCATGCATTCTAACCTTAGCACAATCATTAGGACATCCTGTTAAAGCAATTTTAAAATGCAAATCATTTGGAAATACAGCTTTTTCTATTCTCTGAGCAAATGCTGTAGTATCATAGCATGCAAAAGGACATACTCTATTTCCTATACATGCAGATATATTTCTAGTTCCAGATGAAGTATAACCTTTTCCTTTTTCATCTTGATTAATATTAAGTCCCTCTATTATAGGCTGTATAAGTTCATTTACTTTAGGCATATCTTCCATTTTGATATCTGGAATTTCAAAACCCTGACGAACAGTCATATGTATTGTGCCGTTTCCATAATTATCTGCTATATGTTTTATAATATCTAAATATTTAACATTTAAATGTCCTCCAGGAACTCTTATCCTAGAAGCAGTTAATCCTCTTTTTTTAGTAATACGAAATGCATTTTTCTTAAGTTTTTTTACATTTATATCTAACATAATAATACTCCTAGTCTACTAAAGTTTTACCTTTTGTATAATTAAATACTGGACCATCTAAACAAATATAAACATCATCTATCTTACAATGTCCGCATTTACCTATACCGCAGCACATCTTTCTTTCATAAGACACCCAAATATTTTCTTCTTTAAATCCGATTTTTTCTAATTCTATTATAGAAAATTTAATCATAGCAGGAGGTCCCACAACTACAGCTATAGTATTATCAGTAATTTTTAATTCTGGTATATATTTTGTTACAAGCCCTATATTTTTATTGTATCCTTCAGGTGCTGAATCAACTGTTAATATAAGATTCATATTTTTTTCCCATCTTTCAATATCTTCTTTAAATAAAATATCCTCAGGGCTTTTGAATCCTATAATAGTAGTCATATTTTTTCTTTCATCTTTATTATTACTAAAATAATCTATTACACCTCTTACAGGAGAAACACCAGTACCGCCTGCAATTATTATAATATCTTTATCTTTATATAAATTAACATCAAATCCATTACCATAAGGTCCTCTCATAAAAAGCTTATTTCCAACATACTTTTCAAATATTTCATTTGTAACTCTTCCTACCCTTCTTATGGTTAAATCTACACTTCCTTTTTCTATACCGCTTATAGATATAGGAGCCTCTCCGAATTTTGGTATTGACACCTCAAAAAATTGTCCTGGTTTTACTTCTCCATCATATGCCATCTTGAATGTATATTCTATATTTGTATGTTTTTTTATATCAAGTATTTCAGATAAAAAAGGTAAATATTCATTATTGCTCATTGCTCATTACCTCCTTCATAGCATTTTCTAATTTATTAATACAGTTAGAATATGATATATATTCAGGACAAGCATCATCGCATCTTCCGCATCCTACGCACATAGTATATCCATTTCTTTTTTTATAATCAAAAACTTTATGCATAACCTTAAAACGCATACGCTCTCCATTTTTCTTTCTATAAGCACCGCCGCCAGAAACATCAGTATATTCATCTACCATACAAGAAGCATGAACTCTCCTTCTCTCTCCAACCTTTCCATTATCAGTATAAAATATATCCTGCATAGTAAAACAAGTACAAGTAGGACATACAAAATTACATCTTCCGCAGCTTATGCATCTTGTATCATACTCATCCCACATCTTTGATTTATAAACATCTAAACTTAAATTTTCAGCTACCTTTACTTTAATATCATTTTCTTTTACATAATCTATTTCTACATTTAATTCTTCGTACTGCTTAAATAAATTTTTAAACTCATCATTCTTACAATCTATTTCAAAATGATTATCTCTAATATTTACAGCAAAATCATATTCATCGCATTTATTACTATTCATGCTAACACAAAAACAATTTTCAAATGACTGAGAACATCCTATAAGAACAAATTTTATATTATCTCTTAAACGTTTATAATAATGATCTTCAAAGCCGTTTTTAAGGTATATTTGATCTAATCTTTTAATCGCATGCAAATCACAGCTTCTTAAAAATATTAATGCTGCTTTTTCTCTTTCAATATTAGCCTCTTTTACTTCATCTTCTGTAAAATAAAAGAGAGTTTGAGTAATTGGTAAAATGGCTTCTTTAAAAGAATAATTAGATTTTTTTTCAAGTTCTATATCTTCAATACTCGATAAATTATCATATCTGACTATATCAGTGTCAGAAAATGTACCGCTTCCTTTAAAAACTTTAGGAGCATATATATAATAATCTTTTTTCAAATTATCAAGTACATTTTGAAACTCTGATTTACATAATTTATAACCCATATTATACCTCCATTTAATATATAATTATTATACAACTAAACAAAAATAAGTATGTGATATAAATCACGTTATATCATAAAAATAATTTCTAAGTCTATCAATATCTTTAATAAATATAAAATTATCCTTGAATTCTATAAGACCTAATTTTGAAAACTTTTTTATTTGCCTTGATACAGTTTCCCTTCTTGAGCCTATCATTTCTGATATATATGTTACAGTAAGAGGAATATTTATTTTTACCATATTTTCACAGAATATGCCATTATCTTTTGAGAATTTCAGAAGTTTTGAAGCAAGTTTTTTTTCGCATTCCAAATTATTTGTTGTATTTTGTAATTGCCTGTAAAGCCTTCTTATATTTAGAGACATTAAATCTATTATCGCTTTTGATAGCATAAAGTCTTTTTCCATAGCTTTTAAAAATACATCGCAAGGCACAGACATTATTACAGAATCTTCTAATATTTCGCAGTTAATAGAAACTTTTATATTCTGAAGACTATGTTCATTTAATATTTTTCCTTCATCGAATATAAATATGATTTTTTTATCGCCAAAATTATTTATTTTATATAATGCTGCTTTTCCTAATACTATAAAATAAATATTCATTGTTTCATCTTTATCTATAAATACATGATCTTTTTCTTTATATAGTTTTAGATTTGAAAATTGCTTTATATATTCTATAGTTTTAGAATCTATATTTTTAAAAAGGGTTATTTTTTTTAAAGCTTCATCTAATTTAATCATAACTGTTATTTAAACAATATAATTATATATAAAAAAAAGTCAATGAGTATTGATAAAAAATAATAAATTGTTAATATAAAAAAATTAAAAAAATAAATCGGATGCAAAAGAATGAAAGAAAAATTTATAGTGGGAAGCAGAGCTAGTACATTAGCATTGGCACAAACAAATATAGTAATAGATAAATTAAAAAGTATAAGCAAATTAAAAAATATAATTTTTCAAATAGAAGAGATAACAACAAGCGGAGATAAGCATTTAATAGAAAATCCAAATAGCACAGAAAAGTCATTAAAAGGTGCTTTTACAAAAGAAATAGAAGAAGCCTTATTATCTAAAAGAATAGATTTTGCTGTACATTCTATGAAGGATATGCCTACCATAAGTACTAAAGGACTAATATATGCCTCTGTTGCTGATAGAGAAGATCCTAGAGATATATTAGTATCTAAAAACAATATAAAGTTTAAAGATTTAAATAAAGGTTCTGTGATTGGTACAACATCTTTAAGACGTTCAAGTTATGTGCATTTACTTAGAAATGATTTAATAGTTAAACCTATAAGAGGAAATATTAATACTAGATTAAAGAAACTTGAAAATGAAAATTATGATGCTTTGATATTGGCTGCTGCTGCTATGAAGAGATTAAATCTTGAAAACATGATAACAGAATATTTTTCATTAGAAGATATGATTCCAGCTCCTGGTCAGGGGGCATTATGTGTGCAATGCAGAGAAAATGATGAAGATATAATAGAGATGCTTAAACTTATAGAAGATAAAAAAATAAGAGAATTGGTTGATATAGAAAGAGAGTTTGCATGCCTTTTTGACAGCGGATGTAATTCTCCTGTAGGATGCTATAGCAAATTAGATAATGATAATAATATTATACTATATGGTAATTTCTTTTATAATGATAAAAGCTATATGGATAAAGTTAGTTTGTATGAAGTAAAAAATAAAAGCGATTTGGCTTTAGAGCTTTATAAAAGAATAAGCGAAAAAATGAATAAATAAAAAATAGGCTATTTAAAAATAAACAACATATTTTTTATATTTATTATTATTTACTATTGTGCTTTATTAGAGTTCAAATACATCTTTACAAAATTAAAAAATACCAAACACATAAATGTAGATGATATTAATAATTGAAAACCTGTAACATTTGTTGCTAATATTCCCAAAGTTTTATAAGCTTCAATAGAAGTGAAAAATGCTCCAGCACTATATCCTGCCAAAGTACCTATAGCCATAGGGAATGTTAAAGCCCCAAATAATGGAGTAAATCCATTTTCAAAAAACTTAAATATATTAAATAATATATATATAAATGTTAATAAAACACAAATATATAATGCTAATGCTATTGTAGGATTAAAATACATTTTTAAACTTTCTACATTATTAAAGTTTAAATAACTTACAAGACATAAAGAACAAGGAGCTAATAATACTGTTTTTGTTTGAACAAAATTAGCAGGTATAGGTTTTGTAATTATTCTTGGTATTAAAAATATCAATATAATAACATAAATGCCTATTCCATAAAAAGTTATTCCCATTGCAAGTTTAGTAGGAAGCATATTAATTCCAGCTACAGTAGAAACTAAAAGTCCATTATAAGTTACAAAATATGAAGGAAGTAAAAATTCTACTTTAAAATTCATAATTATATGATATATAGTATAGCATAATATCATAGCCATATGAACAAATACACCTGCTAAAAATATAGCTTTTCCAATGGCTGCATTATATCCAGCAATATAAGTACCAAATAACATAGTACTCATAGTTATTGTAGTATACATAGCTGCTAAAACTCCGCTTTTATATTCTTCTTGGACCTTAGGAAAAAAGAATATAACTTTCAATATACCTAGTACAGCTGCTAATCCCGCTAAGCACATACATAAATGTCTTACCCAACTATAACCTAATAGATTATAAACATTAGATAATGTGGCTAATCCTACACATGTTCCGACAAAACCTATAGGCAATCCTTTTAATTTACTCATACTTAAAACTCCTTTTATCATTGTATTATTATAAGATTTTGAATTATAAAATTTATTATTGAAGAAAGATTATTAATATCAAATACAGGAACTTTGCTTTTATAATTAATATCATTAGTAACTAAAGCTTTTAAAGAAGAATCTTCGCATAAAGGCTTATCAGATACATCAGTTCTAAAGACCTCTATTTTTGGTATATTATCTAAATGTTTAAATCCCTCTAATATAATTATATCATATTCATTTAAGCTTTTTATAAACTTTATTATATCCTCTCTTTCATCTTCACTTTTTATATAGTCTTTTACAAGCATATATTTTAATGGAGAATATATTAAAGTAGCTGAAGCCCCATTATTTTTAAAATTATATGTATCTTTTCCATCAGTATCAAAAGAATGATCATGAGATGTATGTTTTATAACAGCAACACTCTTACCCATATTAACAAACTCTTTTATTAATTTGCATATCAGAGTTGTTTTTCCTGAGTTTCTTTTACCGCAAACTGCAAAGTATTGAGGCATAGTTTTTTGAAATGATAAATATTCTTCTTCTGTATTTATATTTGATAATTTGAATATTGTATATTTCAAATCTATATATTTAACTTTAATTTTTTCTATTAAATTTTTTATTTTATACTCTTTATTTTTTATATTTTCATCTACAGCATTAATAATATTTTTAGAATATATTGAACATAAAAAATATGGTTTGCCGTTATAAACCGGTATAAAAGCATCATGATATCCATCTATCATACTTTTCATATAACAAAGAAAATCTTTACTAATATTAGGCGTATCACAGCTTAAAAATTGTATATAATTAAAATCAATATTAATAAATGAACTATGTATTGCCCCTAAAGGACCTATATTTTTATTAATATCTTCTATTATATATATTTTTTTATTATATTTTTTTTCATAATCAGAAATCAAGGAATTATATCTATCAGTATCATTCACTGATAAATACATATCTCCCTGACATTCTGAAATAATATGTTCCAAAAAAGTGCTGTTGTTATTATACTTAAGTAAAGCTTTATCTTTAGAATTAAATCTTTTACTATTACCTCCGCATAAAACAACAGCAGGTATATTTTCATTAAAAAGCAAATGTAAAGTTTTCATCTATATTAAAAAAGTCTGAATAATCTATATTAAACAATGGTTTTTTTACTTTTGTTACATCAATATTTTCTTGTATCAATTGAGTAAGTATACCAGCATAACGTAAATCACCCTGAAGCAAAGCACCATATATTTTACCATTTTTATGAACTATCTTTCTATAATTTCCTTTTTTATCGTCGAATATCTCCACTGAATAAGAATCATTAGGAGCTATAACATTTCCTATAGACATTGAAGGAATATTAAAGAAATTCATAGTAGACTTGAAATTAAATAAAGTATCTATATCAATATTATTTCCTGTCATATTATTAGCAGCTATTATTGCTTGTTTAACAGCAGCAGACCATATGGCAGTAGTTGCTGTAATATCTCCAGCAGCATATATATCATCTATATTAGTTTTTCCAAATTTATCTGTTATAACTCCTCCCATAGAATTTAATTCTATTTTACTTCCTTTCAAATAATCAGTATTAGGAGAAATTCCCATAGCAACAACTATAAAATCAGCATCTATCTTTCTTCCGTCATCAAGCTCAATAGATTTAGGATTTTTATTGCTGTCAATATCTATTCTTTTAACTTTAACACTATAATATTGAGATACATTATTTTCTTTTAATTTATCCTGATAAACATTAGCAGAATGTTCATCCAATTGTTTATTAATAATAAAAGGAGCAATATCAATAATAGAAAGCTTTTCTAAATTATAAGGTAAAAGACCGCTTACAACATCAACACCTATAAGTCCAGCACCAATAACAGCAGCATTTTTATACTTTTTAGCTAATTCCATTATTTGTTTGCAGTCATCAAGAGTTCTAACACCCACAACATTATTAGCTTCTCTTAAATTTTCAATAGGAGGTATAGCACTTGAGGCTCCTGTAGCTAAAAGAAGTTTATCATAACTCTCTTCACTTCCATTTGAAAGCTTTACACTCTTTTTATCTGTATCTATGGATATAGCTTTAGTATTACTAATCCATTTTATATTATACTTACTAAAGAAATCTTCAGGCATAAAATTAAGAGATTCTTCAGTTCTCTTACCGCTTATATAATAATGAAGCATGCATCTTGAATATATTTTATCATCTACAGATACTAAAGTAATATCAGCATCTTTATCTAACATTCTAAGTTCGCGAGCTCCATTTAATCCTGAAGCAGAAGCACCTAATACAAGATATTTCATATTATTTTACCTCCTCTAAAGTAATAGCTTTCATAGGACATTTATTTACACACTGTGAGCCGTCTTCATGATGCTCGCACATATCGCATTTTAATATTTGTTTTTTAGTTAAGCTATCTTCTTTTAATACTCCATAAGGACAAGCCATTATGCACATATAACAGCTTGCACATTGATCTTTATCATAAGTTACATATCCTGTATTTGGATCTTTTTTCATAGCACCAGACATACATGTATATACGCATTCTGGTAAATCGCAGTTTCTGCAGAATATAGGAGAGTTTTTATAATTACTGCTTATAACAACTCTGTTTCTAGGCTCTTCTCCGTCATGAGCAACTATACATGCACTTACGCAAGTTAAACAGCCTATACATTTATTTCTATCTATTGCTATTCTTTTTATAGGTTTCATACTTACTCCTTTTTATACTCACATAGCTTTTTTAATATTAACAGGTGTTGATTTATATGAAGGCTCTTTAGAATATGTATCATATACACTAGGAGTTAAAGCATTAGTTTCTATATAGTGTATAGGTGCATATAATTGATCTTCTGAAAGAGTATCAGTTATAAATGCTTTAAATTTTCTGCTTTCGCCATTAATAGATTCTACTACAACATCTTCATAATTATTTACACCTATTTTTTTTGCCATAGTATCGCTTATGTATATATATGCATCTTTAACAGAAACATCATTAACAACATCTAATTCCCTAGTTCTAGTTTGAGTATGCCATTGTCCTACTGTTCCTCTTCCTGTATTTAATATATATGGATATTGTTCAGAACGCTGTACAGGATTTTCTATAGGCATTTCAAACATGAACTTAGCTTTTTTATTAGGAGTATAATATTGATTATTTTCAAAAAGTCTTCTTTCATTATCAGTTAAAGGAGCACTTCCTTCTGGATAAGGCCATTGTATTCCATGCGAATCATTTAAAGCATCATAATCTACACCAGTAATATCACAAGGCATACCCTTACTGCATTTTTTCATAAGTTCAAATGCATCTCTAGGAGTTTCCCAGCCTTTTAATAAATCACCCATTCCTAAAGCTTCACCTACTTTATGGAATACTTCATAGTCTGTTAATTTACCATTTTTATCTGTAAGTACTGGACGTAATTTTGATAATCTTCTTTCTGTATTAATTATAACGCCTTCTTTATAAAGTCCTGAAGTAACAGGGAAATAAACATCGCAAAGCTTAGAGCTGTCTGTATCATCATAAATATCTTGTACTATAAATAATTCTAAGTTCTCAATAGCTTTTTTGAAAGTTTCATTATTAGTCCAAGAATGTCTAGGATTTGTACAGCATATCCAAAGTGCTTTAATTTCACCAGCAATAGCTTTTTCTATTATAGCATTGTATGTAATTGTAGGTGCATTTGGAAGCCATTTTTCATCTATACCTAATGCTTTTGATACAGCTTCTCTTCTTTTTGGGTTATCAAAATCTCCGCCGCCGTATAATCCTGCAGTATTGCTGAATGCTCTTGAACCCATAGCATTACATTGTCCTGTAATAGAGTTAGCACCTGTTCCAGGTCTTCCAATATTTCCAGTCATAAGTGCTAAGTTAATTATTGACTGAGCAGTGCGTACAGCCTGATAACCTTGATTTACTCCCATAGTCCACCAGAATGATACATTTTTTCCTTCATGTATCATAGTAGCCATTTCCATAATTTGTTCTTCTGATAAACCTGTATTTTCTTTTGCTTTGCTTAATGGGAAGTTTTTAACATGCTCTTTATAAGCATCAAAGTTTTCTGTATAATTTTCTATATATTCTTTATTAATCCAATCTTTTTCAATTAAAACATTAGCCAAAGTATAGAATAGATAAATATCTGTTTTGCTTTTTAATCCGTACCAATAATCTGATTCTTTAGTAGTTTCTGATTTTCTAGGGTCTATTACTATAACTTTTTTATTAGGAATTTTATTTAATCTTATTCTATCCCATATAATAGGATGTGCCACTATAGGATTAGCACCAATTAAAAATATAGTATCTGATAATTCAAAGTCATTTAAAGTATATGGAGGAGCATCAAAACCAAAGCTTTGTTTATGTGCAACAACAGAAGTAGCCATGCATAATCTAGTATTTCCATCTAAATTTCCGCCTAAGAAATTTCTAACAACATGTCCAAATATAGCCATACCTTCTGTTTCTAATTGTCCAGTACTTATTCCAGCTATTGCCTGAGGTCCGTACTTTTCTTTTATCTCTTTTAATTTTGAAGCAGTGTAATTAAAAGCATCTTCCCAAGAAACATGCTTAACATTACCATTTTCATCTTTAATTCTAGGTTTAGCCTGAGGACTATTCATAAGACCTTGTTTATTTAAGTTAAGTCCCTTAATGCATGAAAAACCCTTATTAACAGGATAATTTTTAGATGGTATAACCTTTGTTATTGTTTTACCATCTGATGTAACATCAAAATTACATGCTAATGAGCAGTAATTACATGTTGTTTGCATAGTACTCATATTTTAATACTCCTTCATTTAATTTTTTATAAAAATTTTATATCAATGTTTTCAAAAGCTTTAATTTCATTTACTCCTATATCTATTTTTGCAATCGCCTTTATATGCGGTGTTAAATAAAAAGAACCTTTATAATCAAGCAGTTTTACAAATGTGCCTTTATCTGTATATTCAAATGATGCAGGCAAATATTCTTCTGTATCATTTTTTCTTCTCTTATATCCTTCAATCAAAGGCAATTTAAAAAATTTATTATTATATTTGCAGCCAATAGAATTATATATATAAGGCTTAATAAAATTTTCAAAAGAAACTAATACAGCAAATGGATTGCCAGGAAGACCGAATACTGCTTTATTATTTTCTTTTATTCCAAAATAAAAAGGCTTTCCAGGTTTTATTTTTACGCCATGACAAAGCTCTTTTACGCCAAGTGCATTAAAAACTTTTTTAGTGAAATCCATATCCCCTAAAGATATGCCTCCGCTTGTTATTATAATATCATTTTCATCTAATGCTTTAGAAATAACATTATAAAGACTATCATAATCATCTTTTATTATGCCATAAGATTGGCATTCCATATTCATAGATTTTAATTTGTTTTCTATTAGATAGGTATTAGAATCATATATTTTACCTTCCTCAAGTTCTTTTGTAATATCTGTAAGTTCATTTCCTGTACTTATAACAGCGATTTTAGGATTTTTTACTACTTCGATTTCTGAATATCCATTAGATGCTAATCTTGATATATCTTCTGCTTCTAATACTTTTCTATCTAATAATAAATCGCCTTTTTTAGCACCGTTTCCTTTGTATATTATATTATCTGATTTTTCTGTTTCTTTTATAAGGACATATATATTGCCGTTTTCATTGATAATTTCAGTAGATTCAAATTTAGATACTTTATTTATATTTTTTGGAACCATTGCTCCTGTCATTATTTTTATGCAGCAATTTTCTTGAATATCAATATTTTTATTAGAATCACCTGATAAAATGCTTTCTTCTAACAACAATAATTTATTACTTCCATTATTAAAATATCCGTATCCGTCCATAGCGGATTTATCATATGGAGGATCATCTATTTTATAATACAATTCTTTTTTTAGTACTCTTTTATATGCATATTTTAAATTAATGATTTCACTTTGCATACATATGCCATTATTAAGCATAATACTGTGAACTTCATTTAATGATAATTTATGCATAAATACACCCTACAATCAATTAATTATATAATAGCATATAGGCATACGAATGCTGTGATTTAAATCACAAATTATAATAAATTTATTTTTTGAAATGAAATTATGTATTATAATAAAAAATATTTTTTTATTTTTTCTTTTAATTCTAAAGATTTTTTAGGGTCTCCATTTGCTGATATTGCTATAGAATATTCTTCATTTTCTATACTTGTGCAAAAACGTATATTCATATTATCTTTGGAAGAAACATTATTAATCAATATATTTTCTTTTATACATAAATCTGATATTTTATTATTCAAATCATCATCGTTTGTAGCTGCAATAATTAAAAAATATTTTTTTAATGTATCTATATCTATTTCAAATTTATCATTTATAATTTTTATTTTTTTATCATCTGCCAATTTTTTTATATCATCTGATATTTTATCAGAAATAACTGTAATATCTTTGCATTCATATTTTAAAAGCTTATTAATTTTTCTTAAAGCAACATTGCCAGCACCTATGATAAGGCATTTTTTATTTCTTATATCTAAAAAAACAGGAAAAAACATCTTATTATATATTAAAGCTCTTTTAAATATTTACTTAAATCTTTTGCATGATATGTGATTATTATATCAGCACCAGCTCTTTTTAATGCATACATATTTTCTAATACAGCCCTTTTCTCATCTATAAATCCAAGCTTTGATGCAGCTTTCATCATAGAATATTCTCCGCTTACATTGTATGCTGCTATTGGAATATTAAATTTATTTGATACATCTTTTATAACATCTAAATATGATAAAGCAGGTTTTATTATAAAAATATCTGCACCTTCTTCTATATCATTTTCTATTTTTCTTATATATTCTTTGCTGTTTCTAAAATCCATTTGATAACTTTTTCTATCTCCAAAACTAGGAGCAGAATCAGCAGCCATTCTAAATGGAGAATAATAACAAGAAGCATATTTCACACTATAAGACATTATAGGAGTATTATAATATCCGTTTTTATCTAAAATATTTCTAATAGCATATACATGTCCGTCCATACAATCTGAAGGAGCAACTATATCGCTTCCAGCTTCAGCATGAGATAAGGCTATTTTTGATATATATTCAAGTGTAGAATCATTATCAACATTACTTCCGCATAATATACCGCAATGTCCATGTGAAGTATATTCGCACATACATACATCAGTTACAACTAGAATGTCAGGAAAATTTGATTTGATATATTTTACAGCATTTTGTATTATACCATTTTCATCAAAAGAAGAGCTTCCTATTTCATCTTTATCTTTTGGTATTCCAAATAATAATACTCCCTTTATACCTAAATTAACTATATCTTCTAATTCTTCTTTTAATTTATCTATAGAAACTCTAAATTGATTAGGCATAGCTTCTATTTCTTTTTTTATATTATTTCCTTCTTCTATAAAAATAGGATATAAAAAATCATTCATACTCAAATTAACATCAGATATTAAATCTCTTATAACAGCATTATTTCTTGTTCTTCTAGTTCTTTTAAACATATTTTTTATCTCCTAATAATCTAATCATTTATCTTCTAATAAAGATTTTATAACTCCTTCAGAATAAAATTCTTTTGCTTCCAAATGCACATTTATATTATTATCTTTAAGTTTTTTACTGGTTACAGGTCCTATTGAAACTATTTTTTTATTCTTTATTAAAGATATATTATAATTAATTGATTCTAAAAATGATTCAACTGTAGAAGGACTGAAAAATGTTATATATTCGCATAAATTAATATTATCAATTAATTCTTTTTCTTCATGTTTAACTTTCTTAGTATTATATAATTCTAATTTAGTGAAATTTCTATTATATTCCTTACTTATTTCCAAAGCATCTATAGGAGATATATTTGATGTAATTATTAATATATTATCATTTTCATTTGTATGATTTACAGACTCTTTTATTAATTCATTAACTAAAAATCTATCAGGATAAAAATCTGCTTTAATTTTATATTTTTCTAAAGTACTTAATGTAGCTTTTCCCACAACACCTATTTTTATATTAGATAATATTCTCAAATCATCTATCTTTTCAATAAAAGCATTAGCACCATTTGATGAGAATAATAATACAGCTTTATATTTATTTAAATCACTAATATCATTATTATTATATTCTATATCTATCATAGGTATAGAATAGCATTCTGCCCCTAAACTTATTAATCTATTATATAGAATATTAGCTCTTTTTTTATCTCTAGTTATTAAAACAGATTTTCCGCTTAATGGCATTTTATCATACCAAGAAAATTTATTCTGAAATTGCACTACATCTCCAACAATAATTGCAGCAGGCGATTTTATTTTATTTTCTTTAGATAAGCTTACAATATTTTCTAAAGTACCAACTATTACTCTTTGATTAGGTCTGCATGCATTTTCTACTATTGATGTTTTGGAAGATTTTGTTTTTCCATTTTCTAAAAGTCCATTAACTATCTTTTCAAGATTAGCTATCCCCATCAAAAATACTAAAGTACCTTCTAATTTTGATATTATAGCAAAATCTAAATGATTATATTCTCCCATAGCATGAGCTGTAAATACATGAAAGCTTCTTGATATAT
>CALXXQ010000042.1 GCA_944392715.1 uncultured Brachyspira sp. | reverse complement strand
AAAAGACGCAAACATCGTAAACAAGCTAAGCCTGAAGCAAGCGAGGCTTAATTTACGTCTTATAATATATAAAGGAGTGTGCTATGACGGAAGAAAAAGAGCTTATTGAGTATTTGGCTAAAAAGTTAGTTGATGAGCCTGAGGGTGTTAGTGTGAAGGTTATTGAGGGTGAGAAGAGTACTATTCTGGAATTGAAAGTAAACCAAAGCGACATAGGTAAAATTATAGGTAAAAGAGGTCGTATTGCACATGCATTACGCACTATTCTTTTTGCAGCTTCCATGAAAAGTGGTAAACGTGTAATGCTTGAGATTATTGACAATTGATTATTTTTTACGGCAAGATCACAGGTATACATGGTTTAAAAGGAGAGGTGGAAATAGCTTTTGTAGATAAAAGTTATTTTGCCTCTCTTCCTATTTTGAGCAAAAATATACCTATAACTATAAATAATAATACATTTACCGTTTTAAATGTTAAGAAAAAAAATAAAGCTTTTGTATTATCTCTTAAAGATATCAATACAATAGAAGAAGCCAAAGAATTAATAGGACTTGATATATTCGTAGATTCTTCTATTTTACCGCAACTCGATGATGATACCTTTTATGAGGCAGAATTAATCGGATATAAAATTATAGATACTGATAATAATATATATGGCGAAATAGTAGATGTTTATAGCCTTCCTTCTAATTATGTATTTGAAATTAAATTAACAGAAAATAATGAGATAGTATCTATTCCTTTTGTACATGCATATTTTGGAAAGTCTGACAAAGAAAATAAAACTATTCAAATTATTCAGAAACCTATATTTGATAATGATTAAAATATAAAAATTATTATTATTTTTTACTTTTATTTATATTCTTTAGTTATTAAATTGAATAAAATTTAAGGATGGAAAAAATGAAACAAATTATAACATTATTTATAGCTATAATGTCTGCTTTCATTATATCATGCGGACAAAAAGCTGCTGATACTTCTTCTAACACAACAACTGATACTAATAATCAATCAGCACATTCTATGCATAATATGAGCGGCGGAGGAGTTATAGATTTAATGCATGCTCCTATGATGGAACAGCCTTTTGAAAAAACTGCTAATATAGATGTTGATTTCTTGGCTAATATGATACCTCATCATAAGGGTGCTATTTTATCTTCTAAAAAACTTTTAGAAACTACTAAAGATAATCAATTAATAGAGTTAGCAAATAATATTGTAACAGAGCAGGAAAAAGAAGTTGCTGAGTTTACTCAATTAGTTGATGAATTAAAAGCTAAAAATACTAGCTATGCTGATGTAGATACTGCAGCTTTGGGAAATGAGATGGAAGCTATTATGAACAAGATGATGGAAGATATGTCTGCTATTGAAGTTGCTGGAAATGATGATATAGATTTCTTGAAAGGTATGATACCTCATCATCAGGCTGCTATTGATGTTTCAAAGAAAATATTAGAATATACTAAAGATGAAAAAATAAAAGAGATAGCAAATAGAATAATAACAGCACAGGAAAAAGAAATAGCTGATATGAATAATATGCTTAATTCTCTATAAAAATATTAATTATAATATTAATAAACTCAAAGAGCTGGAATTTTTTATTCTGGCTCTTTTATTGTTTTTTGTATAATTGACAAATTAGTTTATTTTTGTATAAACAAATAACATTGAAGAGTTTGACAAATTGTATTAATCAATTTGACAAATTACATTGAAAAAATAACAAAATTGCAGGTGCTAATCCTACAGCGTAATAAGTATAAGTATATAGATAAATCAAAAAAAAGGTTGTTTTGATACAAAAATTGCTGTAGCAATTAGCATATTTATTTTGATTCATCTATTATCTTTTACTTATGAGTATAATATAGTATATAAGATTAAATATGTCAACTTATTTTTTTAAAAATTATATTGAAATCATATTGTATTTTTATATACTATATATTATATTAGTTATAGAGGTGTTTTATGAATTATAGTTTTGCATACCATTAAATTTTAACAATTTATTGCACGATAATGATAGTATAGATGATTCTCTATGTTTACCAGAAAATAATGATAATTTATTATGTGGAGAATTGTTTATGCTACATTTAGAAGACTATAGAGATTATTATGCCTTAGAAAATAAAGAAAATACAATTAAGTATGATATTATATGGCTTAAAAAGTTTTTCAGCTTAGAAGTAATAAAAAACAAAAAAATCACAGAATTAGAAAAATTAGATATAAAAGAAGGTCTTACAGAAATATATAAAAATTATAAAAGAGGAAGCGGAGCTGTACATGCTACTTTAGGAGCATTAAGGAAATATTTTTATTTTCTTAATGATACAAGAAAGAAAAATCTTGATATTACAATATTAAAAATAAAACTTCCCAAAAAAATACAAAGAAAACCTAAGGCATTTAGATTTAAAGATGCTTTTAAATTATTTAGGAGAGAATATCCTAATACTAAAAGTTTTTCAGAAAGAAGAGATTTAATTGCTTTTATATTATATAGTGTAACAGGAGCAAGAAAAGGTGAATTAGTTGGAGTAAAAATATCTGATATTAACTTTGAAGATAATAAGATTAGGATTTTTCAATTTAAGACTGAAGAATACAGAAATATATTAATACCTCCTATTATAATTAAATATATAAAATCTTATTTAAAAGAAAGAAGAAGTATTGCAATAAATAATAATAATAATATATTTATTACTAAAAGCGGTAGACCTGCCTCAATAAATATATTTACTACAATATCTCATAGATTTTTAGTAAAATATAATATTAGATTTCATTTACATCAGCTTAGGGCAGGTTATGTATCAGATTTATATAATTATGGTAATGATATAACTATGGCTTCAAAGCTAGTAGGACATAAAGATGTAAAAACTACATCAGAACATTATCTTGATGTAGACAACAGAGAATTTAAAAAGGCAGCTAAAAGACACCCAGCATTTCATATTAATGAAAGTAAAAATAAAATTAAAAGAAATAAAAAAAATATTGATATTCAATATATCAAAGATCATCTTCCTGAAATAGTGAATATAATAAAAAATATTAGGAAAGAAGTTTAAAAAATTATCACATACTCCTACCTTGCTTTTAGTTTTAATTTAAGCTGAAAGCAAGGTTTTTTTAATAAAAAAGCACCCTTAAAAAATAAGAGTGCGAATGTTTAACTAATCTATTACTAGTATAAGCAATTATTTTTGTTTGTCAATGTTAGTCTGAATTAAGTACCAAGCTTCCCACTCATTTAGTTTGATGAGAGCTTTTTGATACTCTTTGAATAGTTCTTTTTGACTTTTAATCTGCCCTTCATTTACTATATAAGGTTCAGGCGGCGGAGAAAGCGGAACTGTAACATATTTAGTAGTACAGCTAATAAAAAATATAACTGAAAGTAAAAGTAATATCTTATTCATTTTTTATTATCTCAAAAATAAGTTATTATAGTTTTTATATTCTTTTTCTTACATAAATCTATAGTGTGTTTTGTCCCTTTGCTTTTACCATCCCAGAAAATAAAAGCTATATCATTATTACTTAATTGATTAACCATTTCAGTATTTCTTCTATAACCTGCTGACTTACCGTATTTATTCCAATCTGCCTTGTATTCAAAACATTCAATATTATTATCTTTAGCAAATCTTTTACCCAATATGTCTGCTCCCCTTACTCCGCCCTCTATAATTATGTCAGGTTTTTCATATTGACTTAATACTTGTAACAAAAGATTATAATTATTAAAATCTCTTGAACCTGCTATTAAATATTTAATCATTTAATACCTTC
>CALXXQ010000041.1 GCA_944392715.1 uncultured Brachyspira sp. | reverse complement strand
CTGCTATATTAGGTGCTGGTATTGCTGTTGGTTTAGCTTGTATGGTTTCAGCTATATTCCAAGGTAAAGTTTGTGCTAATGGTGTTGAAGCTATAGGTAATGGTTATGATGTATTTGGTAATACTATCATCGTTGCTGTATTCCCAGAACTTTACGCTATCGTTTCTTTCGCTACAGCATTCTTAATCAGCGGTGTTTTAGGTGCTTAATTAAGAATTAATAAAAGTGAGATAAATTAAAAATCCGTAGGAGTTTTCAAAAGCTCTTACGGATTTTTTTATTGACTAATATAAAAAATAATATTATTTATTATGAATATTTTTATTGATTATTAAGAAGTTCATTTTTGAAAATATCAATTATTTTTTCAGTGATAAATAATAGTTTCTTTTCTTCTTTTGGAAATGAAAATTTTCTATATAATGTATCTTCATCTTCTGATTTAGAAAAACCATACATACATTCGCCTTCAACTAAAAGTCTTTCCAAATCATCACATCCTCTGCTTGAGTGCAAAATTAAAGATGTGCTGTCCATTTTATCGCAATATATATCAATCGCATATGATATATTGTCATTTTTTATTTCTTTGTAATAACATTCATTTTCATAATTATATCCTCCAAAAGTCTTAATAAGATTATTAATTCTAATTGAAGATAAATTATGGCATATATCTATCACTTTAAGATATTCATCATAGTTGTTTAATATTTTTTCATATACATCTTCATATGAATTATTATCCATCAAATAACCTCTCTCTTAATCCATACAAATATATAAAGTTCTTTTACTAATTAGAATAAAACCTAACACCATGTATAAATTATATAAATATATATATTTTTAGTCAATAGTTAAAATAAAAAAATTAATTTTGATATAATTTGAGTTATGCTTTAAAAATCAAAATTGACAAATAATGATACTCTGTTAAAATAGCTTAATATAAAAAAATAAATGGAATATCATATATGTCAGAAAATTATAAAGTAATAGCAAGAAAATACAGACCTCAGACTTTTGAAGAAGTTATAGGACAGGAACATATTACTAAAACAATATCAAAAAGTATAGCTCAGAAAAAAATAGCACATGCATATCTTTTTTCAGGTGCTCATGGTGTAGGTAAAACTTCTTTAGCAAGAATTATAGCTAAAGCTTTAAATTGTGTTAATGGGCCTACTGATAAGCCTTGCGGAGTTTGTCCTTCTTGTACTCAAATAGAAAATGGTACTCCTCTTGATGTTATAGAAATTGATGGTGCCAGTAATAGGGGTATAGAGAATATAAGAACTATTATAGAAAATGTTAGAATATCTCCTGTAGCGGGTAAATATAAAGTTTATATTATAGATGAGGTGCATCAGATAACTAATGAGGCTTTTAATGCTTTACTTAAAACATTAGAAGAGCCTCCTGCTCATGTTGTATTTATACTTGCTACTACTGAAGCTGACAGAGTACTTCCTACTATAAGAAGCAGATGTCAGCAATATACTTTTAAAGCTTTAAGTATAGAAGATTTAGAGAAAATATTAAAAGGTATACTTGATAAAGAAAATATTAAATATGATGAAGAGGCTATATTTTTAATTGCAAAGCAGGCTAGGGGATCTGTTAGAGACAGTGAAACTATACTTGAAAAGATGATAGCTTATACTACTGATAAAAAGTATATAACTAGCGATGATGTTAATGCTGTTGTGGGAGGAAATAATTTTTCTTTTGTTAAAGAGTTTTTTGATATTATGATGCTTTCAGATAAAAAGAAATACTTTGAGTTTGTAAGAAAATTATTTGGAGAATCAGTTGATCCTAGGACTTTTATAAATAGCATAATTGAATATTTAAGAGTTGTTCTTATGATGAAAAGCTCTATTGATGATATAAAATTATTAGAGATAACTGAAAATGAGAGAGATGATTTAAAGGCTTTTGTTAATCATTATAATGATGATGAGATTGAAAGAATACTTGATTATATATTAGTTACTGAAGAGAGAATAAGAAATGCTTCAAATCCTAGAACTATATTTGAAATGCGTATGCTTTTGCTTCTTAATACTGATAATTTGATTAGACCTGTTGATATAATTTCTTCAAATATGCAAAGTATTGTTTTAAATAATGAAGATGAAATGTTTGAAAATACTCAGCAGGTAAATACAAAATCAGAAAATAATGTAAATAAGCAGCAATATGATGTTCCTTTAAGTCCTACTGATAAAAGACGCATATTCTATAATAAAATACTTTCTTTCATAGAAACTGAAAGCCCTACAATATATTCTTTATTATCTCAGGGCAATCCTATAGAAAGTAAGGGTGCTGTTTTAATAGTGGCATTGCCTGATCATATATTTGACATGACTCAATCAGATAAAAGAATCAATGATTTGGTAGCTAAAGCAATACCTAGATTTACTAAAAATAAAGATGTTGCTATACAGTTTCAAAGGGCTGTAGAAGGAAATATGATAGATAAATTAAAAAGCCGTTTGCAGGCAACTGAAGTAGATGAAGAAAGCTTATAATTAAATTTCTCTTATAACTGCTTCTATAGTATCTCAAGGATGTTTATTTATGGCTTTTCTTATTCCTATAATATGACATAGAGTTTTCATTTTTATACTCATAACCATCAAATAAAGCAATTACCTTTCCGAATTCTTTTTCTGCATCATAAGGAAATTCTATATAAGCAGTATTCATATCATCTGCTTTTTTTATAACGGATTTAAATTTATACTCCTTTTTATTAATCATACTATATTATGTTTTTTGCAAAAGTTTTGTGCAGCTTCCATATTAAGAAATGATAATTTTTTTAATCCTTCAGACATTATAGATTTAATATGCTCATCAGCTAAATTATATGCCTTATCAAAATCATCTTCTGATTCTTTTATTAACTTTTTATATTCATTAGAATTATTATTATTATCTTTCATAGCAAAAGCTATTTTTGATTTTGATATAGCTCTGTTAAAATAGCTTTCAGAATAATTAGGATTTAATTCTATAGCCTTATCATAATATTCCAAAGCCTCATCATATTTACCCAAATGATTAATAGCAACCGCCTTATTATAATATACATCAGGAAAATTAGGCTCTAATTTTATAACTTTATCAAAATCATTTATAGCCTCTTTATGAGCTCCTATAATCATAGCTATTATTCCTCTATTGTAATAGGATTTAGAATAATTGGGATTAATTTTTATTATTTCATCAAAATCATTTACAGCACCTTGATAATCTTTTATATAAAATTTAGCATTTGCTCTATTAAAATATCCTTCTATAAATTCTCTATTTAAATGTATAGCATTGGTATAATCATCTATAGCCTCTTGATAATTTCCAAGCTTCTCTTTTACATTTCCTCTATTATTATAAGCATCTATAAAATGAGAATTAAACTCTATAGCCTTATCATAATCTTTTATAGCCTCTTTATATTCTCCAAGTGCATTTTTAGATAATGCTCTATTATAATAAGCATCAGCAAAATGAGGATAAATTTCAATAGCCTTATTATAATCCTCTATAGACCCCTTATAATCTTTCAAACTAGCCTTAGTATTAGCCCTTACATAATAAGACTCTTCAAGATTATAATTAAGCTCTATAGCACTGCCAAAATCCTTTATAGCTTCAAGAGTATTTCCCAAACTTCTATTTATTATTCCCCTATTATAATAAGCAGCAGCAAACTTATCATTTAATTTCAAAGCCCAAGTATAATCTTCTACAGCACTTTTATATGATTCTTCATCGTTTATATTTGCCTTTGCATTAGCTCTATTATAATATGCCTCATAAAGAGTAGAATCTAATCTTATAACCTCTGTAAAATATTCTATTGCCGATTTATAATCTTTATTTTTGAAAGCATCATAAGCTTTATTAAAAAAATTATTAACATCTTTTTCCATAAATAAAAACCTAAATTAATATATTATTCATATTATATTAATATCGAAAAATATCAATAAAATATAAGCACTTGAAAGAATATCATAAATAAAATATACTATTTAGAATTATTAAGATAAGTGATTGAATAGTATGAACATAGATAATTTAAATGAAATAGTAAAAGAACTTTTAAAATTAAGAGGAATAACTTCAAAAGAGGATATTTATGATTTCTTCTTTCAGGATATATATTCATTATCAAATCCATTTAATATAAAAGATGTTAATGTATTTGTAGACAGGCTAAAAGAAGCTATAGAGAATGATGAAAAAATATTAGTATATGGCGATAAGGATGCAGACGGAGTTACAGCAGCTTCTATTATATATAATACTCTTAAAGTGGTTACAAAGAATGTAGAAGCTTTTGTACCTAATCATACAACAGGATACGGGCTTTCTAAAGCTGTTATAGAGGAATATGCCAATTCTGGGGTTAGCCTTATTATTACAGTTGATTGCGGTATATCAAATGCTGATGAAGTTGAGTTTGCTAGGGATCTATCAATAGATATTATAGTAACGGATCATCATGATATACCTGAGATACTTCCTAATGCATATGCTATATTTAATCCTAAAATTTCAAATACTGGTTTTGTTTCTAAGAATTTTTCAGGATGTGCTGTTGCTTTTAAGCTTATGCAGGCATTCGTTTTTTCTTATACTAAACTTTATAATAAAGATATAATAGTTTTGGATTATGAGATTGATAAGAGTAAAAATGTATTAAAAAGAATAAGAGCTTTAAAATCTACTAATTTTGTTGTTAGCGATGAGGTATTCGGTTTTGAGCTTATTAATGATAATAATTGCTATAAATCTATTTATATAGATTATTATGATGAGCTTATGAGCGAAGATGAGGTATTAGAAGAGCTTGCAAGTTATATGTTTGAGGGTGATGGCACTGTATTAGTTCTTACGGGAGGAGAGGACAGACTTAAAAGGCTTTTATCTCTTTATGAGAAGTATGAAATATATTTGCCTGAATATGACAGTGTTTATGATTTGCTTCAATTAGGTGCCAGATACGGAAATATTAATATAAAAACAACAAAGACTTTAGATGATTTTGCTTTGGCTCTTAATGTTAATATTTATAGATATGATAATATAGAGTATAGAGATTTGATTATAAAGACAGAAATATTTAGAAGATTATTTTATATAAGTCAGAAACAGCTTCAAAGCTATATAAGAAAGAAATCTATACTTGTATTATTCGGTACTGTTGCTGATGTTGTGCCTCTTATTAAAGAGAATAGGGCTTATATTAAATGTGCTTTAAAAGAATTAGAGAAGCCTAGCCATATTAGATATAATGTTATGCTTGAGAAAATTAATTTGCTTAATACTAAAATAGATACTCAGATTGTAAGCTGGAGACTTGCTCCTTTTATAAATGCTGCTGGAAGAATGGGAAGTCCTGAAACGGCTTTGAAGCTTCTTACTTCTGAATTAAAAGAGGAGGCTTTAAGCTTATCTGATGAGATTTATAATATGAATGAGACTAGAAAGTCTTTAACAGAGTCTAATTTCAATACAGTAAATGAATATATAAAAATTAATAGCTGTTTGGATTTTCCTGTAATAGTTGTAAAGAGTAAAGAGATAGAGCAGGGACTTACTGGTTTAATTGCTGGTAAGGTTTTAAGCGAGTATGGGAAGACTGCTGTTATTATGTATGAAAGCGAGGACGGTATTTGCGTTGGAAGCATAAGGAGCAGGGGAGATGATAATGCTAGGGATATGCTTGAGTATGCTAATGCTTATTTAACTAAATTCGGAGGGCATAAAAATGCTGCTGGATTTACTTTGAATGCTGATAATTTTGATAAGTTTAAAAATAAAATTGTAAAATATGCATCTTCTCAGAATTTTGCCGCTGAAAAAAATGAAGATATATTTGATATGGAAATTAATTTCAAAGATATAGATATGAAATTTGTTAAATCATTGGAATTATTCGAGCCTTACGGATACGGTAATGAAGAGCCTTTATTTGTATCAAAGAATGTGAAAGTTAATGATATAAATAGAATGCAGAAAAATAATAAACTTCATTTGAGATTAGACCTTATGCAGGATAATAGGAAATTAAACGGCATTATATGGAATAGCAGTGAAGAAGAGGTTCAGAAATTATTATCTTCAAATTATATAGATATTATTTATAAATTGAAAGTTAATCGCTTTAACGGCAATGAAGATGCTAGAATATATATAGAAAAATATAAGGTTTTTTGATATATTCTATAGCTTTTCTATCTCTTCAATACTTAAGCCTGTATTTTCGCTTATTATATTAATATCTATTGCTGACTTTTTTAGATTCCTTGCTATTTCTATTTTGCTTTTTTCTATGCCTTGCTCTATTCCTTTTTCTATGCCCTCTTTAAGTCCTTTATTCATAGCATTTTTTATTTCATAATCAATCATTCTTTTATTAAAGTATTCATCTATTTCTTTACGTTTGTATGTATCAATTAATGGATTATCACAAAGAAAAGATTCAGATTTCTCTTTTACTAATTCAAAAATAGTATCTTCTTTTAATAATGTTTTCATATCTTCCCCCTTAAAAAATTTTATCCAAGACAAAAATTCTTTTTTCATATTTTTTATATAGGTATTATTATTAAACTTTGGAAGCTCTAGGAAATGTATTTGACAATGATCAGTTAGAATATTATTATGTTTTATTTCTTTAAGCACATAACAGGTATGTATATCATCAATATTTTCTATTAACTTAAAATCTAAAATATTAATTATAATCAAAGCCTGAAGTTTATTATAATCTTCTCCCTTATCAAGCATTACACTATATCCTTTAGCCCAATAAAATAAACTTCTATAGATAAACTCATTATTACCCTGAAGCTGTATTTCTATAATGACAATCTGTCCGTTTTCAGTAATGCATCTTATATCCATTATAGATTCTTTTGATTTTAAATATTTAGATAAGCTAAAAGGATTTAATATTTCTACTTTTACAAAAGTTTCAAAATTTAAATTTTCCATAACGGAGTTTATAAAATTCAGCACTATAGTTTCAGAACCTTCAGCAGAAAATAAGTATCTTATAAAGCAGTCATTAATCCTATTAATATTATTAATTGTAATAGGCTCTTTGAATATTTGCTCTAGTTTTTTAAAATCATCCATATATTTTTATTATATTAAAAAAATTATAAAAGTAAAGCATAAAACTTTTTTACCCGCCCGCCCGCACATTATATTAAACAAATATTTTTAACAAAATAAGCCTTAAAAACAGTATTTTTTATAAGTATTAGAAGTAATAATTATATGAGTGAATAGTAGGAAGAATGCAATAAAAAAGGACTTGACTTAAAAAAGCCAAGCCCTAGTATTTTCAATTAATAATAATTATTATTGAGCAGCATCACCGCCGAATGCAGGTAAGTACCAAGTGATACCAGTAGTACCTTCAAAGTATACAGGTACTTGAGAATTTTGAGAAGCAGTTACACCATTATTAACATTCATCTCGAAGTACCATTCAAGATCTTTAACAGGAGTTATATAAAGCTCTGTATAAGCTTCCCAATAAAGTCTATGTGTTAGTCTACCTGAAGGAAGTCCTTTTTGTTGTCCTTGATATATAGCTTGATAACCTAAAGAAGGCTCAACAATTAAAGATACTATATCGCTGTTAGCAGTGATTCCTAATACAGCAGCAGCAGTTACATCATAAGGATTTTTCTCCCAAGAATCTGTTTGTGAAGTGAAATATGTTGTACTGTCATATAAAGCTTCTCCAGCTCTAACAATAGTATTATCACCTACTAAAGCAGTATTAAATTTAACTTTCAAGTAAGGGTTGATAGTAGCATTTCCAATAGGAGTGTTAAGGAAGTAGAATCTAGCTTCAAAACCAACTGATTGAGCAAATTCTTTTTGGTTATTAACTGTAAATCCAGACTGACCATATTTGAAATATATTCTTATAGCATTGAAAGCATCAATACCAGTATAATATCTTATTTGTGTATCTGTACTTAATCCTAAATATCCTGTTCTAACTCCTATTTGGCCATTTCCTACTCCTACATTGTCAGAAACTGCTATTTGGAAAGGTATAGCTATTCTTAAATTATCATTCATAGCATTTATAGTTAATACAGGAGTATGAACACCCAAATCTTTAGTCATATAAGTAAAGTTATAACCAAGACCTATACCAAATACTGGTGAAGTATAGCCTATACCTGCAGAAATAGTAGAAGCTAATTTAGCAGTGTTTGCTGTATTATCTAAATCTGTATTTCCTGTAGTAAGGATGTTTCCAAGTGCAGTTCCCAATGCTTGAGATCTGAAACCTACAGTACCTTTAATAGTACCATTACCTAAAACCACACCTATTTGATCCATTCTAGCTCTGAACTGATTGCCATGAACTAAGAAGTCAATCCAATCATCACGATCGCCGTACATACCGAAAGCCGAAGCGCTTGCTATAGCAATTAATGCTATAGCTGTTAATAAAACTTTTTTCATGTTTTTCTCCTAAATTTTTTAGATATATTTGTTTATAGTATAAAACAAATACTATCTAGTTTATATTATAAAAAAACTTATTAAAAAGTCAAGATTTGAAAAGTGTATTATATAAAAAAATGTATAATAAAATTTATATTTGTATAATTTATAGAACATAAATTATATTTAAAAATGCATAAAATATAGTTAAAAAGATTTTTTAATGTTCATAATAATTACTTTATTTTTTAGTGAGAATGCTTACAAATATAACTCTTTTAATAATATCTACAGTTTTTCTATCTCTTCAATACTTAATCCTGTATTTTCACTTATTATATTAATATCTATTCCTGATTTTTTTAAATTCTTTGCTATTTGGATTCTGCTTTGTTTTATACCTTTTTCCATGCCTTGCTCTATTCCCTTTTCTATACCTTGCTCTATTCCTTTTTCTATACCCTTTTCTATACCTTCATTTCTAGCTTTTTCTAAGTCTATTCTAATACTTTCATTGAAAAAATAAGTATCTATTTCTCTTTTTTTATATTTATCCATAAAAGGAGCTGTATTAAAAAATCTTCCGCATTTCTTATCTACTTCATCAAAAACTGTATTTTCATTTATTAATATAGACATATTCTCCCCCTTAAAAAATTTTACCCAAGATAAAAAATCTTTATTAAAATCATTATTTATATATTCAAAATTAGGCAAAGAAATAAAATGAAGCTGACAATGATCTGTTAATATTTGATTGCCTGTTAATTCTTTTAGTAAAAAACAGCAATGAAGCTTATCTATATTCATTAATTTAAAATTGATAATATTAATGCTTGCTGCAGGCTTAAGTTCATTATAATATTCTCCTCTATCCAAATTTGAAGAATAATTATATGCCCAGTAATATAAACTTCTCTTAATAAAGCTTTCATTGCCTCGAGCCTGTATTTCTATTAATACAGTAATTCCACTTTCAGTTAATGCCTTAATATCAACTATGGATTCTTTTTCATTATAATTTTCGGATATATTAAAAGGATTAAGTATTTCTATACTTTTGAAAGGCTGAAAATTGGAATCTTTAAATACTGAATTGATAAAGTTTAATGCTATATTCTCATTTCCTGGATATGAAAATAAATACCTTATGAATAAGTCATTAATCCTATTAATATTATTAATTGTAATAGGCTCTTTGAATATTTGCTCTAGTTTTTTAAAATCGTCCATATGTGTTTATTATATTAAAAAAATTATAAAAGTAAAGCGTATATTTAAGCCACCCGAACACCAATTATATTAAATAAATATTTTTTACAAAATAAGCTTTAAATAAAGTACTTTTTATAAGTATCAGCAGTAATAATTTATATTAGCAGTATAGTAGGAAGAATGCAATAAAAAAGGACTTGACTAAAAATAGCCAAGCCCTTGTATTGTCAATTAATAATTATTATTGAGCATTAGGATTTAAAGAAGGTAAATACCAGTGTATACCGCTGTTAGCTCCGAATACAACAGGTATAGGTGAAGTACCTTGAGCTTTTGGTACGCCATTATTAACATCCATTTCGAAGTACCATTCAAGATCTTGAGTAGGTCTGATATAAACCTCTCCATAAGCCTGCCAGTATAAGCTGTGAGTAAGCTTGCTTCCTTTTATACCGTCATCTTGTACTCTGTATCCTAAACCAGGTTCAAGTACGAAGTTTACGAAATCAGAATTAACAGTTAAAGAAATACTAGGTATGATTTTTAAATCATAAACTTCTCTTTCAAGTCCAGTTTCACCTTGACCAGCCATTCTCCAAGCATTTACAGCCCAAGATGTAAGTCTTCCATCATAACTTGTATCTCCTGGGAAAACTACACCAGTTTTTCCTTTAGCACCTATAGTAGAAGCAAAGTCAACTCTTAAGAATGGGTTAACTGTAACATTATTGATAATAGTGTTAAGGAAATGAAGTCTCAATTGGAAACCTATAGTTTGTGCCTGATAAGCAGTTCTTTGAAGAGCATTATCAATACCTTCATATTGATTTAATCCATAGTTGAATTCTAATCTTATATAGTTGAAAGCATCAATACCAGTATAGAATCTTATTTGAGCAGGTATGCTTATACCTAAATATTTAGTTCTGCGTGCTGTTTCTGGTACTGCAGCATCATCAAGATTATCTTTTACTGATATGCTTATAGGTATAGCTATTCTTAAATTGTTATTAAGAGCATTTAATGTAATAACAGGTGTATGAGCGTCTATTCCTCCGTTTATAGTACCAGTATTAGCAAAAGTATAGTTATAACCTAAACCAATACCGAAAGCATCGCTAGTATAACCGATACCGCCAGAAATAGTAGCATCTAATGGATTTTTGTTTACTTTGCCGCCAGTACTTAATATCTGTCCATTAAGACCAGTATTAGCCTTGAAACCGAAAGTACCTTTGATAGTACCGTTTCCTAAAGTGAATCCGAACTGATTCATTCTAGCTCTCATTTGGTTACCATGTATGAGGAAGAAAATCCATGAGTTGTCTGCTCCATACATACCGAAAGCCGATGCACTAGCTATAGTTAATAAAGCCATAGCTGTTAATAAAATCTTTTTCATCTTACTTCTCCTAGTTTTGATAAATTTATTGTAATCAATATATGAAAATAATCCAATTATTTTTTAAGTTTTTTTTGAAAAATAAATATTTTTTTTAGAATTTTCGCAATTATATATGAAAATATGCGAATTAAATTTTACAGATGCATATATATGTATGTTGTTCAATTTGTATATTTATTGAATAAGATTTCTGCTTTCATAGTATTCTTTCCATCTTTTTCCCAATTTTTCAGCCTTTATTTTTACAGAATTATTAAAATAGCTTTTCAATTTTGGCAGATCATCTTTATTTTCTTTAGCCACACTTCCTATTAGATTTTCAACCAAAGTAGACATTTTTATATTTTTGTCTCCATAATAATAAGAATGAAGTGCTGACTGATAATAAACAGATACGGCCTCAGCTGTACTCATAACAGAATTTAATTCCTGTATCTTTGCATTTTCAAAACTCTTTCCGCTTCTAAGCTCATTGAATGTAACAGCAAGCACATCAACAACATCATATTCTATATCAATATCAATATCAGCAAGCTCTAATAATGTTTGGCATTGATTAGTAATTATTTCTCCTTCAAGTCTAGGGTTTTTTATAGGCTCAACGGTTTCAAAATTGAATCTTCTTTTTAAAGCACTGCTCATTTCATTAATACCTTTATCTCTAGTATTGGCAGTGGCTATTATATTAAATCCAGCATTTGCAAATAGTACTCTGTTCTGCTCTGGTATATTCATTATTTTATCGCTTAATATACTTATGAGAGAGTCCTGTATTTCAAGAGGGCATCTTGTAATCTCTTCAAATCTTGTTATTATTCCTTTATCCATTCCAGTATAAACAGGAGAAGGTATTAAAGCCTCTTCTACTGGACCTTTAGCAAAAAGCATAGCATAGTTCCAAGAGTATTTTATATTATCTTCATTAGTTCCAGCTGTTCCCTGTATAGTTACAGTGCTGTTTCCGCTTATGGCTGCAGATAATAATTCGCTTAGCATAGTTTTAGCGGTTCCTGGCTCTCCTACAAGCATTAATCCTCTGTTTCCTGCTAATGTTATTATTGCTCTCTCTACTAAGGCATCATCTCCGTAGAATTTTCTTTTTATTTCTAAACCGCTTTTTAATTTCTTTCCTAATATAAAATCTCTTACAGCCTGCGGAGATAAATTCCAATTTTTAGGCTTGTTATTTTTATCTTCTTTTTTTAAAGCTTCAAGTTCATCTTTATAAAGCTCTTCCATTAAAGGTTTTTGATGTATATTATTTTTATCTTCATTATTAATATCTTTTTTTACAGCCATAAGAAACTCCGTTATTTATAAATAATTATTGAGATATTGTTTTTCTCTTCTCCCATAAAAATAAACCTATTCCTATTAATATAACAGCTATTCCTACAAACTGCTTAAAACTTATACTTTCATGCAATATGAAATATCCTAATATACAAGTTCCCACAGCTTCGCCTAATATAGTCATAGATATTATAGTAGCAGAGAAATATTTTAAAAGCCAAGTAAATATTACCTGTCCAAGCATTGTAGATATAAATGTTATTCCTAATATATTAATCCAAGTATTTAATGAGTATCCTATAAAAGGTATCTTCATTATATATGATAAAATTCCTAAAAATATAAATGCACTAAAATAAGTTAAGCTAATCCAAGTTAAAGCGGATAATCTTTTTCTAGTATACTGTCCTATGATAAAGTATGCACTAATAAGTCCTGCAGATATAAAAGCTATAAAATCCCCAAGTAATGCCATAGAGCTTATTTGAAAATCTCCCCATCCTATTATTACCGAACCCATAACTGCTATAATAAATCCTAGAACTGCTAATTTAGAATACTCTTCTTTAAAAAAGAAATGTCCTGCTATAAATGCAAATAATGGCTGCAATGTTACTATAACAGTAGAGCTTGCAACCGATGTGAGATTTAGAGACTGAAACCATAAAAAATAATGAAGTGCTAGAGAAAGCCCTGATATTATAGAAAGTATTATTTCTTTTTTTGTTAGAGATTTAAGTTCTTCTCTTGATGATTTTTTTGATATTGTTATTATTGATATGAAGCAGAAAGATATAAATATTCTATAAAAGGCTATTATAGAAGAAGGTGCATTTGCAAGTTTAACGAATATTGCAGAAGCAGATAATGCCATAACTCCTATGAGTAAAAATATAGCCATAAAAATTAAACCTCAGAATAATTGCTATATAATATATTAAAAAAATACTATTGCAACATAAAAATATAATTATTTTTATTTATGAAATATTATAAAAAAAATGTAAAAACTTTTTGACAAAAGTATCATTTTTAAGTATATATAATATAGATGATAAATTAATAAAAGGGGATTATTAAAAAATCATGAAGAAGTACATTTTTATAATATCTATATTAATTTCAAATATTGTATTTGGATATAATCAGACATTTAAAGTTGGAGAATATATAAAATATGATGTTTTAGCACAGGTTCCTGAATTTAATGTAAGCGGAAGAGTTGGTATACTTGAAGCAAAAGTTCTTGCTATAAGCAATGTAAATGGTGTACCTGCTTATCATCTATATGCTCATGTTTATACTACAGGTGCAGCCAATTTGCTTTTTAAGGTAAGTGATATATTTGAGGCTTGGGTGTCTACAAATGATTTTACAACTTTTGTTATAAAAAAAGATACTACAGAAGGCGATTGGACTAATAAAGAGACTTCTACTTTTTATGGAAATTATTTTTTATATAATGATAAGAGAACTGTTGATAAAAAGATAGAATATGAAGGTTTGGCTTTTGATGGATTAGCTTTAGTATTTTATATGAGATTTGTAGATAAGAATATAGGAACATTTAAAATTAATTGGCTTGAAGGAGTAAATGTTAAAAAAGATATAAGATTTACTATAGAAAATGGAGAGGAATTGAAAACTAAACTTCAGAGAGATAAATTACAAACAGTAAGAGTTTATGAAAAAGATAAATATGGCACCGATGCTCTGATTGCAAAAGATGCCTATAATCAAGTTCCTTTGGATGTTATTATAGCAGAACAAAAACTTTATGGACTTACAGTAAGAGTAAGGGGAATTATAAGAGAATATAAAGACGGAGAATAATTTATAAACAAAAAAGAGATAGTAAAATATACTATCTCTTTTTATTATAGTTATTATAGACAAATATTATTTACTAGCCTGATATTTATCATTAATTTCTTTAACCAAGCTTTCAATAACCTCATCGCTCATACCATGTCCGCGGCAGCCCTCTTCTAAGCTTTCCCAGCTAGCTACATGGCAGCCTACGCAATGAAGTCCTCTGCTCATCATTATTTCTACAGAATCTGGAAATATTTGTATAATTTCACCTATGCTCATAGTTTTGTTTATCATACTAATTACCTCTTTTTTTTATAAATATATCTTTATAATACTATATTATATTTTTTTGTCAAAGTGTAAAATTGTTATTTAAAATAGGATAAAAATTATTAAAATTTTTAATGTACTTTCTTAGATAATTTAAATTTAATTCGCCTGTATTTTCTAATGCCTTAATTTCCATTTTAGACATTCTTTTAACATCATATTTTCTTCCTAGTTTTTTATATATTCTTTTTAAAGTCATTATAATATATAAATTATTGGAATGCTGATCTATATTTTCAAATAATGTTAAAGATTTAATTAAATCAAATCCCTCTATATTATTAAGAGCAAAATATGAGTATAATAATGCTACATGATCATGAGAGTATTTTCCTAAATTATCAACAGTTCTTTTTATTATCTCATATGCCATTTCTTCATTTTTTTCAACACCTATTCCTTTATAATAGCAATGAGCCGTAAGTCCGTTTGAACATGAACATTTTGAATTACTTTTTTCGCATATTTCTCTAGCCTTATTGTACATTTCAAATGCTTTATTATAATCCTTATTTGCTCCTCTTCCTATCTCATATGCTTTTCCTATAATAGTCAAAGCACATTCTAATGTATTATCCAAATCAAAAGCTATATTTGCCATAGAAACAGCTAATTCAGGATAAGGTGTTATAATATCTCCGTAAAATAATTCTTTAGAATATAAATAGTATGATAAAGCATCATTCAATGCTATAGCTTTTTTAAGCATATATATGCCTTCATCTTTATATTTTTTAGGCATATTATACATCATTATTTTAGCAATTGATCTGTATATTACAGCCTTATCTAAATTGCTGTTTAAGCAGCTTTTTAAATTGCTAAGTATTAATTCATAATCATTAGAACCTATCATTTGAAGCGAATGAGCATATATAAATCTTATATAGTATATCTCTTCATCATCATCGCTTACATATTCAAAAAATTCTCTGCATAATTGAACAGTCTCTTCATAATTTTTTATCTCATAATTTGAGAATATCATAAGGTAATATGTAGAATATTTGTATTCTATCTTTTCTATATGAGATAAATATTTTAAAGCTTCTCTATAATCATCTTCGCTTTGGGCATAATTATGATATAATTCTGCAATTTTTTCATAAAGCCAAGATTCATTATTTTCTTTTAATATTTTTTTGAACTCTGCTATTGCCTTTTTTATCTCACCCTGATAAGCATATAAATTTCCTCTATAATATCTATGCTGCAAACTATTTATTCCAAGTACATCTATGACCTTATCTAATAAATAAAATACCTCTTCTAAATCTTTACCCTCTTCCTGACTATCAGGATAATTTTTATTTTCATTTTCTATTATTAAATCATGCAATGCCTGAATTTTTCCAAGCAAAGCATTTAATCTGTATTTATTATTATTCTTTAGAAGTTCATTATAATTTTCAATAGCTTTTCTATAATTTTCTTTATTGAAATACCATTCAGCTCTTTCATATATTGCATTAAAATTTATAGGATTTAATTCTATAGCTCTATCTAAAAAGAATATAGCATCATCATAAAATTCAGATCGTATTCCATTTTTAGCAAGTATTATCCCTTTAAGAAAATAAGCATCATCATAAAGCGGAAAATCATATATGAGATTATTTGCCTCAATATCAGCTTTTGTGAGTATATTAAGATTATAATAACAAAGACCTCTTTCAAATCTTGCTATTCTGCTGTTTTCAAAACTCACATTTTTTATAAAATCATCATAATACCCTATAGCCTGATGAAAATCAGCTTCATTTTCTCCATTATTTAAATAACTGCTTGCAAGTATTAATAAAGCATCATATGCAGTATTATCTTTTTCAAAGAGTATTTGAGCATATTCTCTTTCTTTATCTATATTTTTTAAATCCCTATTAAGATACATTAATCCTCTATATGCATCTGTTATATTAGGATCTATATCGATTGATTTATTGAGATCATATTCTATAGTGGAATAAATTAAAGCCCTTCTGGTATCATATTTATTTTTATCGAATTCTTCGTTTTGAAGTTCTATAAAAGCCGATTTACCTCTCATATAAAAAGCTCTGGCATTATTTGGTTCTTTAGATATAATAAGATCTAATTCTTCTATCGCCTTTCTATAATCTCCATCATCAATATATTTACTTATTTCATCTAAGGAACTCATAATACTTTATACCCTAACAGCTAGGTTTAATAAAAATTGAAATGCTACTCTAAGTATCATAGGAACAACCAATTGAAGTACTAAAAGAAATACTAAAGGAGATAAATCTAATACTCCTACAATAAGTCTTCTTCCTCCAAATATTTTATCTATAACTCCGTCAGTTATTTTATAGAAAAAGTTTACTATTGGATTATAATAATCCAAATGCATAGCACCGAAAGCCTGAAGCCAGCTTAATATAATCCATACAAACCATATAAAAGAATAAAGTCTTAAAGTTTGCACCAATAAATAGTATATAAATCTAATAGTTTCTATTAACATATATTTCCTTTATATTATTTAATATTTTTAAGAGCATCATCTATATTATCAGCTGTATTTACTATAGTTAAAAACTTTGTAGCCTCAAATAAAGATTTCAATTGCTTGCTTAAAGAACAAAAATAAACAATTCCTCCATTTTCACCAGATACTCTCAAAGCTGATGCAATTAGCCCCAATGCAGATGAGCAGATATATTCTATATTATGAAAGTCAAATATAAAGTTTAAAGCACCAGCATTTTTAGCATAATTTAATTTTTCTTCCAAAATATCTACATTTTCAGATATAATATTTTTTTCTATATTTATTACGGCTGTTTTATCCTCAATGATTGTACGAACCATGAAAACTCCTTATTTAATAAAAAACATGAAAATAGAACTATATTTTATTATTTTTTAATATATTATAAAACTTCAAAAAATCAAGTAATTTTTTATTATTACTTTTTATCCCATTCTATAATAATAGGGCAGTGATCGCTTCCCATAACATCTGTTAATATATCAGCTTTTTTGATATTTCCTGCCATTTCATTATTAACAAAGAAATAATCTATTCTCCAGCCTACATTTTTTTCTCTGGATCTAGTTTTAACATCCCACCAGCTATAATGTCCGCCTTCTTTTACAAACATTCTAAAAGTATCTGTAAAGCCCTTATTTAAAAATTCAGTTATCTTTGCTCTTTCTTCTGGTAAGAAACCTATACTTTTTTCATTTTCTTTAGGCCTTGCTAAATCTATAGCTTCATGAGCAATATTCATATCTCCGCATAGTATTACATTAGTTTTTTCTTTTAATTTGCTTAAATGTTTTGTTATAGCATCATAAAATGAAAGCTTGTATTCAAAATGTTCTTTAGATTTACCGCCGTTTGGAAAATAAACATTAAATATCACAAAATCATCAAATTCTAATGATAATATTCTTCCTTCTCTATCTGTGAATTTGCTTCCAAGCTTATTTTTTATTTCTTTATTAGGCTTTAATTTAGTATATATTGCAACTCCGCTGTATCCTTTTTTTATTTCAGGATCAGCAGGATTAATAAAAAGCTCATAACCTTCTATATTTTTTAAATCTTCAGGCAGCTGTTCTTCAAAAGCTTTAGTTTCCTGAAGGCATATTATATCAGGATTCTCTTTTTTTATAAAATCAACTAAACCCTTTTTATGAGCTGCTCTTATTCCATTGACATTCCAAGATATTATTTTTAAAAGACTCATTAATCAACCTTTTATTTATATTTTCTACATTATTATAAACTTTATTTGTCAATAAAACAACTATATAAAAATAGTATAAATTATAGTATTAATTATTAAGAAAAATTTATAATTAAAAAATAAAGTTATAAGTTGATATAAATATTTTAAAAATTATTAATTTTCTTTCTAAATTCATCACGTTTTTTCTTATTAGGAATCCACCAGGCTAATGTATTTATAATGTTATTAATTTTATTATCAATATTGTTTATTTTATTGTCTGTACTATTAATTTTATTATCTATGTTATTAATTCTAGCATCAATATTAGTATTAATAAATGATTTATCTTTGTAGAATAAAGCTATATCAAGAAACATTTTTGAATAATTTTCACCATAATGTTTTTTGATAAAATTTTCCATTGTAACTATATCTTCATTACTTGGTAAATAAGACCATGGTAAAGTTAAAAGATAAAAATAATCAAATATTCTTTCTTTTATATCATCATCTAATATTACTAAACCTATATTTCCAAGATTTGTTCCAAAAACATTATTGTCAATAGTCATTTTTCTACCTTTTAGAGTACTAAATAAAGTACCATTAGTGGTAGCATAATTAGAGCAGCTATGTAAAGCTATATCATGTAATACTAAAACAGAATTTTTTTTCATATATGGTAAAACAATTAAGAAGTCAATAAATTCTCCAGGATTAATATGCATAGTATCTAATAAACATAAGTCTATGTTATCTCCTATTTCATCTATAAATTTTGCTGCTAATCCACCTGTATACAACTTCCATTTGTTAGCTAATTCTGGAAATTTATCATTTATAATAAATCCTGTTTTTTTAGAATTATCTCTATAGTATAAAGTATTATAGTCTATGGAATATAAAAAACTATCTTCTATATCCTTTATAGCATTTAATATTATTGCGGAACTTCCCCCAGCAGATACACCACATTCTAATATTTTTTTAGGTTTAATTTGCCTTATTATACCATTTAAAAAACGTCTTTCTATATGTTTCATTTCTGATACAGTAGTGTTTTGATTATATTTTTTATCATCTAAAATATTTTTTAGTTCATCAACTAATTCTATTTCAAATTTTTCTGGTTCAAAAATTTTCATAGACTACTCCAAATAAATATCAAATGTCCTAAATGGTTTAGGATAAAATAATATTTTAAAAACGATAGATTTTTTAGATATTTCTGTAGACTGTAGACTGTAGACTGTAGACTGTAGACTGTAGACTGTAGACTGTAGACTGTAGACTGTAGACTGTAGACTGTAGACTGTAGACTGTAGACTGTTAATAATATTCATTGTTTTATTATAAGATATTTTATAAATATTTCAACTTTAAATATATAAAATCAAATTAAGTAAGATTGATTTTTTTTTATAATTATATTATTATATATGTATATAAAATAATTTAAGGTTTAATTTTGAAAGTAAGATTTTTAGGAAGCAGAGGCTCTATACCAACCCCTGGTAGCAGTTTTAGTGAATACGGCGGTAATACATCATGTATTCAAGTAATAGATGATGAAGGTAATTATATAATACTTGATGCTGGAAGCGGGCTTAAAAATGCCAGCTATTATGCTTTAAAATCAGAAAAAACAGAAAGTATAATACTTCTTACACATTTTCATTGGGATCATATCATAGGAATACCTTTTTTTGCTCCATTTTTCTCTGATAAATACAGTTTTACTATATACGGACCTAAAGATTCTTCTTCAGAAATGTATGATACTATAAATAATATACTTGCTAAAGATTATTTCCCTGTGAATTTGGAGCAATTTGCTGCTAATCTTAAATTTGAAGCTTTTTATGAAGGTAAAAAAATAGTATTTGGAGATATGCTTATAGAAAGTATATGGGTAAATCATCCATGCCATACTTTATCATATAAAATAACTTCTGGAAATAGAACAGTTGTTTATCTTACAGACCATGAACCTTATAAAAAACGTCTTCATGCACAGCATCCTTCACTTTCGCATTATAATCATAATGCAGATTTACTTCATGCTAGATTAATAGATTTTGTACGCGGTGCTAATGTTCTTATAATAGAGGGAGAATATACAAAAAGTGAATATTATAATGGACATGTTGGTTGGGGACATTCTACTTTGAATGATGCCATTCAAGTAGGACTTGATGCAGATGTACCTTATGTTATACTTCATCACCATAATCAGGAAAGAACCGATGCTCAAATAGATTTAATACATAATAAATTGATGGCTTTCCTTAAAAAAGAAGAAATTGATTTGCAGCTTGCATTTGCAAAAGAAGGTTCTTATATTAATATATAATATTGAAATATTTTATTTCTTTTATACTTTTTTCTATTTCATGCATCTTTTTTTCTCTAAATTTTCCTCTCATCTTTTTAAAAGGAATCCACCAGGATATTTTGTTTATATTATTAATTTCCTTATTCATATGTTGTGATATGTAAAAATTTTTTTTGTTTATATTTGAAAGTTTTATAAAGAAATTTACTAAATCTTTATCATAATGTTTTTTTAATAATTCTATAACTATTTCAATATCTAAATCACTTGGCATATAATTCCATCCAAGTTTTAGAAGAAAAAAATAATCAAATATATTATCCATAATATTATCATCTAATATTACAGCACCAATACCATAATTATTAAAAATTTCATCTTTATCTTTAAATATAATTTTATGTCCTTTAATTGCATTAAATAAAGTTAAACATGTATTAGATGTAAATATATCATGTATTATTACTACTGCATTTTTATTTAAATATGGTAAAATCATTAAAAAATCTAAAATTTCTCCAGGATTAGAATGCATAGCATCTAATAGACATAAATCAATATTATCTCCTATTTCATCTATAAATTTTGCTGCAACTCCACCGGTATATAATTTCCATTTTTTTGATAAATGCGGGAATTTTTCTCCTACTATAAATCCAGTATTTTTATTCTTATTTCTATAAAATTCTTTACTGTAATCTATAGAATATAAAAATGAATTATCAGTATCTTTAATTGCATTTAGTATTATTGAAGATCCGCCTCCTGCAGCTACGCCTATTTCTAATATCTTCTTTGGTTTTACCTGTCTGATAACGCCATTTAAAAATTTCCTTTCAAGATATGTCATTTCACTAATTTTATTTCCTATAGTTTCATAATCTAGGATTTTATTAATTTCATCTATTATATGGTTTTCAAAATTTTCTGGGTTATTTATTTTTATCATTTTATAATTCTCCAATTTTGTCAATAATTATAAATTAAAAGTTATAAAAATCAATTATTAAAAAATTAAGTTTATACTATATAAATAATTAATTATTTTATAAAGAATGTAAAAAAAGCAATGAACATTTAAATGCACATTGCTCTTTTCATTTATATAATACTAATATTATTGATTCAATTTGAAAAATGAGATGCTTTGCTGAAGTTTTTCTGCTCTGCTTAAAAGGTTTTTGGATAAATTATTAGAATCAACAGCCAAAGAAGCATTTTGAGTTGTGGCACTTTCCATATTATTTATAGCAACACTAATTTGATTTACACCTGACTGCTGCTCCAATGCTGTAGATGATATATTCTCCATTAAATTAGAAGTTTCTTTAACTTTATTTTGTAATTCTTCAAATAGTTCTTGAGATTTTCTAGCAGTTTGCGTAGCATTATTTATTTGTTCTGATGTGCTATCAACAAGATGAGTAATATCTTTTACTGATGCCTGAGTAGTCTGTGCAAGATTTCTAACTTCGCTTGCTACTACAGCAAAACCTTTTCCCTGTTCTCCAGCACGTGCTGCCTCTACAGAAGCATTAAGGGCAAGAATATTTGTTTGAAATGCTATATCTTCTATTATTTTAGTTATATCTTTTATCTTTTCACTTGATTTAAAAACCTCTTCTATATTTGAAGAAGTTTCTGTAATAATATTAGCAGCTTCTCCTATATAGCTTATAGATTCATTCATCATATCTTTTCCATTTACAGCATTTTCTGTAGATGATTGTATAGTAGAAACTATCTCTTCAACGCTTGCTGCTGTCTCTTCCAAACTAGAAGCCTGAGATTCAGTTCTTGCTGAAAGTTCTCCGCTGCTTTCCATCATAGTCTGCGATGAAACTAAAATTTCTTTAGCAGCTTCATTAACTTCATTAATAACATCCGATAATTTATGACTCATTATATTAAATGTTTTTTCTAATCTTCCAAACTCATCTTTTCTTTCTTTCTTAATTTCTCTTACTTCTATATTACCCTCAGATATCTTTTGAGCCTGCTTCATTAGGCTATCTAAAGGAGACATAGTTTTCTTTATATATGAAAGAGAAAATGCATTTATACAGATTATAGATAATATACATACTATAACTGCTATTCTAACCATTCTTATATTTTCTCTGTATATAATTCTATCATCCATAGCCATAGTTAAAGTCCAAGGTAATTGTTCTAATCTAGTATAAACAGCAGTTCTTGAACTAGTTTTTGATTTATAATTTATTATACCATTTGATTTATTTTCTCTTTTTATAAGATTAAAATATCCGCTTCCATCTTCATTTATATAATCATAAGTATCTGCCACTATAATCCCATCATTATCTAATGCAAATAATCTTCCGGTTTCATCTAGCTTTAATTTTTTTAATGAATTTATAAACTCTTCCCAATTTATTATCATGTAAATTGTTCCTATCAAGGAATTATTAGAATCTCTAACTCCTGATATTATATACAATGACCATTTATCATCAGCACTTGATTTTAATATTTTATTTCCATAAGATACATCATAATTGTTTTGCTTAAAATTTTCCCATATACCCGGACTTAAATCCTGTATATTTTTTCCTATTTCAACATGTTTGGCATTATCCAACACGATTCCATTAGTATCCGTTACGCCTATATCCAAAGAGAATGGATTTATGGCTTCAAATTTTTGTAGGGTTTCATTTAATTGAATATTGGCATTTGTGCTGTAACTGTTTAATAGATAATTAATTACAGCAGGAGTTATGGCATAAGTTTTTATAAGCGTTTTATTATCCAATAGCCAGGAATCTATCATTGATTTATATCCTTCTATTGTGCTTGAAAATCCTGAAAGTGTAGTTTTGCTTACGCCTATGTATGATCTGTAAGATAATGTAATAATTGTGATAATTAAAAATATGGTAGTTATTATACTTATAGTTAAAGGCATTTTAAATCTTATTGAATGTCTTTTTTTCATGAATCATATTCTCCCTTAATTTTTATTTTATATTTAAAATATAAGGCAAGTTAATGTCAAAAAATGACATTAAAAATTATTTTGATTATTATCATAATTTAACCTAATAAATTATTGGTATTATATATTTTTCTAGCTAATAAGTCAAATTTTTAAGATATAAAATATGTATATAAATAAGGTATATTATATATTTATTTGCTTAATAAAATAATAAAATGTAGAATGACTTCATATAAATATTAAAAAATAAATAATTTTTAGTATTTATAAATAAAAATTAAAGATTTGCTAAAATATAACTTGGCATATTAATTTTTCGTAAAAAATAAAAAATTGTATAAATTTTTTTAACTTTACAAAAACGGTTAATTTTAGTATAATTATTCTGTTTTTAAAATATTAAATATAGTTTTTCATAGCAAAAATGGAGGCATACAGATGACAGATAAAAAGTTTTATATTACAACTCCAATATACTATCCTTCAGATTATTTGCATATAGGACATTGTTACTGTACTATAGCAGCAGATACAATGGCTAGATATAAAAAAGTAATGGGATATGATGTTTATTTTCTAACAGGAACTGATGAGCATGGAGAAAAAATTGCAAGAAAGGCTGAATCTGCAGGCACTACTCCAAAAGCTTATGTTGATAATATAGTTAATGCCACCAAAGAGTTATGGAAAAGACTTCATATAGATTATAGTCATTATATAAGAACTACTGATGATTATCATGAAAGAAGGGTACAGAAAATATTTAAAATACTTTATGATAAAGGATATATTTATAAAGGTTCATATAAAGGACTTTATTGTGTAAGCGATGAGGCATTTTTCACAGAAAGCCAGGTAATCAAAAAAGATGACGGCAAATGTTATTGTCCAGACTGCGAAAAAGAATTAGAATATAAAGAAGAAGAATGTTATTATCTTAAGCTTTCAGAATACGGACAATGGTTAATAGATTATTATAAAGAGCATCCTGAGTTTTTAGAGCCTAAAGAAAGACAAAATGAAATGCTTAAAAATTTCCTTTTACCAGGTCTTGAAGATTTGGCAGTTAGCCGTAAGGGTTTGCAATGGGGTATACCTTGTCCTGTTGACAGCGAGCATAGTATATATGTATGGATTGATGCTTTATCAAATTATATAACAGCTTTGGGATATCCTGAAGACGGACAAGATGATTTATATAAGAAGTATTGGCCTTGCAATGTTCATTTTGTAGGTAAAGAGATAGTACGTTTCCATGCTATTATATGGACTATAATGCTTAAAATGCTTGATATACCTCTTCCTAAAAAAGTATATGGACATGGATGGGTGCTTTTTGATGATGGTAAAAAGATGAGTAAGAGCAGGGGAAATGTTGTTGATCCTAATGCTTTAATAGATAAATATGGTGTTGATGCTTTAAGATATTTCCTTATGAGAGAGATTAATTTCGGTTCTGACGGATATTATTCTCAGGAGCTTTTATTAAAGAGAATAAACAGCGATTTGGCTAATGATTATGGTAATTTATGGCATAGAATAACTACTATGCTTGGAAAATATTTTAATAATATTCTTCCTGATGAGGTTGAGAGTGTTTATGGAGATAAGGAGAGAGAGCTTAAAAAAATGGTTCTTACTCTTGATGCTAATGTTGAGTCTGCTTTAGACGGTTATAAATTCCATGAAGCATTATCATATATTTGGGAAGTTATAAGAATGACTAATAAATATGTAGAAGAGAGTGCTCCTTGGAATTTGGCTAAAGATGAAACTAAAAAGGATCATTTAGCTAATGTAATGTATATATCTTTCCAAGTATATTATATTGTAACAGCATATTTACAAATATTTTTTGTTGAAACTCCTAAGAAAGTATTTAATAGACTAGGACTTGGCGATAGTGTTACATTAGAAAGTGCTAAGAAGTGGGGTTCTTTAAAATCTGGAATAAAAATTGAAAAGGGGGAGCCTTTGTTTAATAGATATGATATAGAAAAAGAAATAGGTTCTGCTTCAGAAGAAAATAAAAAAGAAGTTAATCCTCCTAAAGAAGATAAGCATAAACCTAATATAGAAAAAGAAGATTTTGATAAATTAGAATTATTAACAGCAAAGATATTAGTTGCTGAAAAAGTAGAGAATGCTGATAAGCTTCTTAAATTTGTTCTTGATATAGGGCAAGGAGAGCAGAGAGTAGTTGTTTCTTCTATTGCTGAGTATTATAAGACTGAAGAGATGGTTGGAAAAAAAGTTCTTTATTTGGCGAATTTGAAGCCTAAAAAATTTAGAGGTGTTACTTCTCATGGTATGCTTCTTTTGGCTGATAATGGAGAGACTCTTTCACTTATGACTTCAGAGAAAGATTTTGAAGCAGGATGCAGCGTTAATTAAGCCTTATTAAATTAATAAAAAGCTGATATTATAATGAAGAATTTTAAAGAAAATAAACTTAGAAAAAAGCTTAAAAAAAATAAGCTTACTGATAAGCAAAAAAGTATGATTAAAAGAATAATTATCTTTTTTGTTTTGATAATTATAATATTAGGCTCAGTAATTATTATAAATAAAGCTAGAATATTAAGAGTTGAGATAAGAGGCTTAGAACATTTAAATGCTATAGATATAATGGAAGAATCCAATCTTTCAAAATATAATAATATAAGTATTTTTAATATTCCAAAAGAAGATATAAAAAAAGATATAGAAAGCAAAAATGCAAGAATTCAAGTTGATAGTATAAAAGTTTCATTTCCAGATTTGCTTATAATTAATGTTATAGAAAGAGGCACATTATTTTTATTAGAATCAAGTGCAGGCATATATGAAATAACAGATGACGGACATATTATAAAGAATGATTTTATTTATAATTATGATGTTCCCTATATAACAGGTCTTACTATAAATCCTACAAATACTATTGTAGAGAATGATTATACTAAATATTTATCATCTGTTATATATGATTTAAAGACTAATCATAATGAGATATATAATTTAATATCAGAGATAAATGCTTATGGAGATGATTTAATACTTTATCCTAGAGGCTATCAAGTACAGGTAATAATGGAAAAGTATGTTAAGAGTGAAAAATTTGTAGATTTGGCAGCTATATTAAAAACATTGCAGTATCAGGAAAATCAAACACATAGAATAGATTTTAGATTCAAAGAAGCTATAGTTAATTAGAATTATATTTTTTTATATAAAAAGCGGGTTCATTATGATTTCCCGCTTTTATTAATATTTTTTAGAAATTTACTCTATCAGGATGATGTCCTGAGCCTGCAAAATATTCCATAGCATTAATTGTTTTCATATCTTCATCATTTATAACAAAATCAAAAATTTCAGTATTCTCTTTTATTCTTGAAGCTGTTATAGATTTAGGCAAAGGTAATGTATTATTTTGTAAACACCATCTTATACAAAGCTGAGCTGCTGATTTATTATATTTGGAAGCTATTGTTTTTAATGTATCATTATTAAGCATTTTACCAGTACCTAAAGGACTCCAAGCTTCTACTAATATATTATTATCATTGCAGTATTTAAAAGTTTCTTCCTGCATAAATCCTACATGAAACTCTATTTGATTAATCATAGGCTTAATTTCTGTTTCCATTAATGATTTCAAATGATGAGGCATAAAATTTGATACACCTATAGATTTTATTTTGCCAGCTTTATAAAGTTCTGTCATAGCTTTCCAAGTTTCTAAATTTATATTATCCCAATCTTTAAATTTATTCACAGAAGCAGGCCAATGAATTAGATATAAATCTAAATAATCAAGCTGTAAATCATTAATAGTTTTTTCAAAAGCAGCTAATGTTGTTTTGTATCCTCTGTCTTTATTCCAAACCTTACTTGTAATAAAAAGTTCATTTCTATTAATGCCGCTTTCTTTAATAGCTTTTCCTATACTTTTTTCATTTCCATAAACAGCAGCTGTATCAATATGTTTATAACCAGCATTTATAGCTTCTTTTACAGAGTTTACAGCTGTTTCTCCTTCAGGTGTTTGCCAAGTACCAAATCCTATGCATGGTATTTTATATCCATTACTTAAAGTAAATGTATCTTTCAAGCTATTAAAATTATTCATTTATTTATCTCCAAAATATTTTTTATTTAATTAATAATATAATAAAAAAATATTTATTTAAACTTTTTTATTATGTATAATTATAATAAATATTAATTTAAGGAAAAGTTATGAATATAGTTTGTTTAGGAGACAGCACTACTTATGGATATATGGTTTCTAGAAATAAGGTTTGGACTGAAATTTTAAATAATAAATTTGAAAATAAAGATATTAAATTTATAAATAAAGGCATTAATGGAGATATGATTTCTGGAATGCTTATTCGTTTTGATGATGACTGTATAAGAGAGAAGGCTGATACTGTTATTTTAATGGGGGGAGTTAATGATATATTTACATGCCAGTCTTTAGATAAAATAAAAAATAGTATGATTGGCATTATAAATAAATCTATTGAAAATAATATAAATATAATTGTTTTTACTCCTATACCATTTATAAAAAAAGCTTTCACATTCTTTGAAGCAGGAAATTTATTAGATGAATTTGAAAATATTTTAAAAGAGTATGCTGATTTTATTAATGATTATACAAGCAAAAATAATATTAAAAGTATAGATATTTATAATATATTTAATAATAAAATTTTAAAAGAGAATAATTATTATGATATATTCTTTGACGGAGTTCATTTAAGTGAGAATGGTCATAATGTATTTGCTTCAGAGCTTTATGAAGAATTAAAAAAATATTTATAATTTTTATATACAATAGACAAAATTTGTCATCATTATATGCTAAATTAATAGTATCTCAATATTAGGATACTATTTATGAATAATAAAAAAATAGGTTTGGTATTAGACGGCGGCGGAGCTAAGAGAGCATATCATATAGGAGTTTTTAAAGCTTTAAAAGAGCTTAATATTATTGAATATATTAATGCAATATTGGGTGCTTCAGTAGGGGCTTTGAATGCTTGTTTATTTCCTATATATAATTTAAATTCTAAAATAGTAGAAAACATATGGATTAATGAAGTTGAAGATAAAATATTAACTTTAAATCCTAATAAGGTTATAAACTCTTTTTTTAATATTAGAAAAAACTATATAAAAAAAGTAGTATTTGACTTATTAGATGATGATAATATTTTATCGATTCCATTTATAAATTTCTTATCTGCTTCTTCTGTATTTTCCAGAGATGGTATTAAAGAAATAATGGATAAATATCTGCAAGAAGAGATTATAAAAAAAATAAATATATATGTTTCATGCACCAATGTTTATAATTTTAAGCCTCATTATTTTAAATTAAATAATTATTCATTAAAAACAATAAAGAAAATACTTCTAGCTTCTTCAGCAATACCTGCATTATTTCCTCCTGAAAATATAAAAGGAAAATTATATATTGACGGTGGCATTAGCGATAATTCTCCTGTAAAAGCTTTAAAAAATTATGAATTCACAGATATAATAATTGTACATTTAAAGCATAATAATAATTCAAATATTTTAGCAAATAAATTATATAATAATATCAATGTATATGAACTATATCCTAAAAAAGATTTAGGGAGCTTTTTTGAAGGTACTTTGAATTTTTCTAAAGATTTTATTAAAAAATGTATGCATCAGGGATATATTGATGCTTTGAATATATTAAAATGATTTTTATTTTTAATTTTTTCTTTTATCTAAAAAATCATTAAATATATTAAATAGTTCCATATGTTTATTTATATTATCCGAATTATCATCATCATTTTTTAATTTATTTTCCATTTCAATATATGAGTTTATAATATTCCATCCGAAATATGCTTCTACATTGTTAGTATCTTCTTCTATAGATTTTTTATAATATTCTAATGCTTCTTTATAGTTTCCTAATTCTTCTTCTTTTTTTGCCAATTCTAAATATTTTAAGGAATCATTATTTTGAAAATTTTCCATGATACTAACTCATTAAAAAAATAATAAAATTATTTATGATAAAATATATATTATAATTGAATTTTTTTCAAAAATGATATAGAACTAAATATAATTTTTTTAGAGTTAATTTATGTCTGATGATATTAATGCAATAAATAATGATGTTAATGTAAAAAGAGAAGAAAATAAATTATTAGCTGTTATCTCTTTGATTTTTCTTAGTTTTGCACTTGGAACAAGCGAATTTATAGTAATAGGAGTTTTAACCGATATATCTGAAAGCTTAAAAATTACAGAAGTTATGGCAGGAAGTTTAGTATCGATGTTTGCTTTAGCATATTCAGTATGTACTCCGTTTTCAGCAGCTATTGCAGGAAAATTCAATAGATTTCATTTTATAATATTTGCTAGTATTTTATTTATATTGGGTAATTATTTATGTTCATTAGCAAGCAGCTATTTATTTCTTCTTATTATAAGAATGTTTATAGCAATAATATCTGGAGCATTGATATCGGTTTCAATTTCATTTAGCCCTTATATATCAACTAAAGAAAAAAGACCTATGACAGTTGCTTGGATTTATTCTGGTTTTAGTATAGCTTCTATATTCGGTGTTCCAATAGGCACTACTATAAGCTATAAATTCGGATGGCGTGCTTCTTTTATATTTATATCAGTTTTTAGTATTTTGATACTTATTATGATGTTTTTAACTTTACCTAGAAATACATCTATTCATAAAGTTAAATTAATAAGTCAGTTTATTATATTTAAAGATATTAGATTCATATTAAGTACATTTACAATACTATTTGGAGCGGCTTCTTCTTATGTGCTTTATACCTATTTAAAACCAATATTTCTAAATTATGTTCATATTCCAAATAAATATATTAGTTTTGCTTTACTTGTTTTTGGAATAGCTGTTCTTTTTAGTAATTTGCTTTCTGGAAAATTGGCAGAGAATAATGGAGTTTATAGATTAAGATTCATTTTTGCCTCTCAATTTCTATGTATGATATTTTTACCTATTGCTTTTAATAATGAGATAAGTTCTGCTTTAATTATATTAATTATAGTTTTTTTAATGTATTTAATGAACTCCCCTGTGCAGTTAAATATATTGGATTTTACAGAAAGAGAATATCCTTCCTGTCTTACATTAGCTTCATCAAATAATTCTTTTTCATTTAATTTCGGCATAGCATTAGGTTCTTTTGTAGGCAGTACTATATTTGATAATTATGGTTTAAAATGGGTTGGTTTTGGAGGTGCTTTTTTATCACTTCTTGCTTTTTTATGTGTTGTTATTTTATATAATAAGATTGATAAAAATGTGTTAAATGTATAAAATGAATGAAATTTTTTTTATTTATATATACAATTACATAGTATTGGTATATTTTGTATTGTATTATTGCATTATGAATACCAATATGAATTTATATAAGCAAGAATATATATTATACCATAATTAGGTATATGTATATTATATATAATAATAAATTTTTTTAGTAAAATAAAAAAATATTTGATTTTTTTATTAATTCCAAAAAAGCTTTTTTTCTATGCTGGTATATATTTAGCTAATAAAATTTCTATACTAGTTAATAGAGGGAAGGAAAACAAGTAACGGAGGTAATTTAAGATGGATTTAAAGAATTCAAAAACAAGTGAAAATTTGAAAACAGCATTTATAGGAGAGGCTATAGCTATGTGCAAGTATTTGTACTATGCTGAGAAGGCTAGAGAAGATGGGATGGAGAATTTGGCATTAGCTTATGAGAAGGCTTCAAGAAATGAGAAAGAGCATGGGAAATTATGGTTTGAACGTTATCATGGAATACTTTCAAAAGATGATAATTTACAAGATGCCATTGCTGGTGAGACTTATGAATCTACAGAGATGTATTTAAATTTTGCTAAAATAGCTAAAGAAGAGGGCTTTAATGATATTGCTATACTATTTGAGCATGTTGCAAAAATAGAGGACAGACATAAAAATATGTTTGAAAATTTTTTGGAAGGAAGCGACAGTCATTTATCAAAATGGCAATGTCCTAAATGCGGATATGTTCATAATGAATCAAAAGCTCCTAAAAAATGTCCTGTATGCGAACAGTATAGGGTAGGCGGAATAAATTAAATAACACTTATTAAAAGACACACATATTAAAAAATTATTTTTATGGAGGTAAAACATTATGTATAATAAGAGATCTGAATTTTTAGCAGAAATAATGGGATCTATGATTATAGCATTATTTGGGTGCGGAGTAGTTGCTTCTGTAGTTGTAGGAAACAATGGTGCGCCTATTAATATACATATAGCTTGGGGACTTGCTGTTACTTTTGGTATATATGCTTCTGGAAAAGTAAGCGGTGCTCATTTAAATCCTGCTGTTACACTTGCTTTGGCTACAACAGGAAGATTTTCATGGTCTAAAGTTTGGTATTATATATTAGCTCAAATGATAGGTTTCTTTATTGGTGCTGCTATAGTATTTGCTGTTTATTATGGAAAATGGATAGAGGTAGACCCTAATTTTGAAAATACTACAGGCGTATTTGCAACTTTCCCAGCAGTTCCTGGATTTTTATATGGATTTATAGACCAAGTAGTAGGTACATTTCTTTTAGTATTTTTAATATTAGCTACAGGAGATGCTAATAATACTCCAGCTGGTGCTAATTTAGGACCTATAATAGTTGGGCTTATAATAGTTGCTATAGGTACATCATTTGGATTTATGCATGGTTATGCTATTAATCCTGCTCGTGATTTAGGACCTAGACTTTTTGCTGTTGCTGCGGGATTTAAAAATAATGGACTTACAGATGGAAGTAATATATGGATAGTTCCCGTAGTAGGGCCTATAGTAGGGGGAGTTTTAGGAGCTATTATTTATGATATTACAATAGGCAGAGTATTTGCTAAAAAATAATAATATTTTATTTGTATAAAAGTAAATTTAATAAAGGAGTTTTAATATGGCAAAATATGTAGTGGCAATAGACCAGGGTACAACAAGCAGCAGAGCTATAGTATTTGATTATAATCAGAATATGGTTTCAGTAGCTCAAAAAGAGTTCACTCAGATTTACCCACATGAAGGATGGGTTGAGCATAATGCTGCTGAGATTTGGGCTACTCAGTTTGGAGTTTTACAGGAAGCTATACAGATTGCAGGTGTCAAGCCTGAGGAAATAGCTGCTATTGGTATTACAAATCAAAGAGAAACTACTGTAGTTTGGGATAAGAATACAGGAGAGCCTATTTATAATGCTATAGTTTGGCAATGCCGAAGAACAGCTCCTATTTGTGATGAATTAAAGAAAAAAGGTCTTGATACATATATAAGAGAAAATACAGGTTTAGTAGTTGATGCTTATTTTTCTGGTACTAAAATAAAATGGATACTTGATAATGTAGCAGGTGCTAGAGAAAAGGCTAATAAAGGAGAATTATTATTCGGCACAATAGATACTTGGCTTGTATGGAAATTGACAGGCGGTAAAGTGCATGTTACAGATTATACTAATGCATCAAGAACTATGATTTATAATATTAAAGAATTAAAATGGGATGAGAATATTTTAAGGGAATTAGATATACCTATGAATATGCTCCCAGAGGTAAAAGATTCTTCATGTGTTTACGGATATGCAAATATTAATGGAAAAGAAGTTCCTATATCAGGTATAGCAGGCGATCAGCAGTCTGCATTATTCGGACAGGCTGGATTTAATAAGGGAGACACTAAAAACACTTATGGTACAGGAAGCTTCATACTTATGAATATAGGTGAGAATTTTATATTAAGTAAAAATGGGCTTATCACTACTATAGGCATAGGATATAATGGAAAAATAGAATATGCTTTGGAAGGTTCTGTATTTATAGCCGGTGCTGTTATACAATGGGTAAGAGATGAATTAAGACTTCTTCATGATGCTAAGGATACTGAATATTTTGCTACTAAAGTAAAAGATACTAATGGTGTTTATTTAGTACCTGCATTTGTAGGGCTTGGTGCTCCTTATTGGGATATGTATGCTAGGGGATGTTTAGTTGGTATTACTAGAGGTGTTAATAGAAGCCATATAATAAGGGCTGCTGAAGAGGCTATTGCTTATCAGAGTAAAGATGTTATTGATGCTATGGTGGCAGACAGCGGTGTTAAGCTTTCTTCATTAAAAGTTGACGGCGGAGCTTGCAGAGATAATTTCTTAATGCAGTTTCAGGCTGATATTATTAATACAAATGTTCTTCGCCCTCAAATTACAGAAACTACTGCTTTGGGTGCTGCTTATTTGGCTGGTCTTGCTGTTGGATTTTGGAAGGATAAAGATGAGATTGCTAATAAGTGGAAATTAGAAAGAGAGTTTACTCCTTCGCTTTCTGAGGAAGAGAGAAATAAAAAATATATGGGCTGGAAAAAAGCTGTTGAAAGATCAAGAGGCTGGGCTATATAAATTACTGTTTATTTTATATGCATATTGATATTAATTAATAAATATTGATATGCATATTCTAGTAAAAAATTTAGAATTGTTTTTGACAATTTTCTTTTCAATTTATAAATATAATAAAGGAATATATATTATGTATGATATATTAATAATAGGAGCAGGAGTATCAGGAACTTCATCAGCAAGAGAGCTTTCAAGATATAAGGCTAGCATTTGTGTTGTTGAAAGGGGTGAAGATGTTTGCTCTGGTACTTCTAAATCTAATAGCGGAATAGTTCATGCAGGTTTTGATGCTAAGACAGGTTCTCTTATGGCTAAATTAAATGTTTTGGGTAATAAGATGATGGTAAAAATAGCAGAAGACCTTGATGTGCCTTTCAAACAAAATGGTTCACTAGTAGTTTGTACTAATGAAGAGGATATGCCTAATTTGCAGGCTATATATGAAAGAGGAATTAAAAACGGAGTTGAGGGACTTCAAATATTAAATAGAGAAGAAGTTCATAAAAAAGAGCCTAACCTTAATGATAATGTATGTGCTGCTTTGTATGCATCTACTGGGGGAATAGTTGATCCATTTATATTAAATATTGCTTATGCTGAAAATGCTCATGCTAATGGAGTGGAGTTTAAATTTGATACTGAAGTAATTAATATAAAAAAACTTAATGATGGAACTTTTGAAGCTGAAACTAATAATGGAATTATAAAGGCTAAATATATTGTTAATGCTGCTGGTGTTTATGCAGATAAATTCCATAATATGATGAGCAAAAATAAAATACATATAACTCCAAGAAGAGGAGATTATATTTTACTTGATAATGAAGTTAATAATTTAGTAACCTCAACAATATTTGCATTGCCTACAAAATTGGGTAAAGGTATTTTGGTTACTCCAACAGCTCATGGCAATATAATGCTTGGACCTACTGCCATTGATATAGAAGATAAAGAGGGATTAAATACAACAGCTGAAGGACTTTCTCAGATTATAGAAAAATCAAAAATGACAGTAAAAAATATTCCTTATAATAAAGTTATTACATCATTTTGCGGGCTTCGTCATCATGAGGATAATCATGAATTTATCATTAAGGAACTTGAAGACTGCGAAGGATTTTTTGATTGTGCTGGAATAGAATCTCCTGGTCTTGCATCTTCTCCTGCTGTAGGATTAATGGTTGCTGATATTGTAAGTAAAAAAGGAAATTTTGAGAAAAAAGAAAGCTTTATAGAAAAGAGAAAGGGAATAACTCATTTTAATAAACTTTCTAATGAAGAGAAAAATAAACTTATAAAAGAAAATCCATTATACGGACATATAATTTGCAGATGCGAGAAGGTAATAGAGGGCGAGATAATAGAAGCTATAAAAAGTCCTATAGGTGCTAAATCTATTGACGGAGTGAAAAGAAGAGTAAGAGCAGGACTTGGAAGATGTCAGGGCGGTTTTTGCTCTCCTAAGATAATAGAAATTTTAGCTAGAGAACTTAATGTTTCACCTATAACTATTACAAAATGCGGTAAGGGTTCTGAAATAGTTATTGGTTATGACAAGCAATAAGGAGTAAAAATGCAATCTTATGATGTTGTTGTTATAGGAGGCGGTCCTGCTGGACTTGCCGCTGCCATTTCCGTTAAAGAAAATGGAATAGATAATTTAATTATGTTAGAGCGTGATGATGTACTTGGGGGCATACTCAATCAATGCATACATAATGGTTTTGGGCTTCATAGATTTGGAGAGGAGCTTACAGGACCTGAATATGCATATAAATTCATAGAAAAGCTTATTGATTTAAATATCAATTATAAGCTTAATACTATGGTTTTGGATATTGAAATTAATGATGATAAAACCAAAAAAATTACTTATATAAATAAAGAAGAGGGTGTTATTCAAATTAATGCCAAAGCTGTAATACTTGCTATGGGATGCCGTGAGCGTTCTAGAGGAGCTTTGAATATACCTGGATTTAGACCTGCTGGTATATTTTCTGCCGGTGCTGCTCAGCATTTAGTTAATATTGAAGGATATATGCCTGGTAAAGAAGTTGTTATACTTGGATCTGGCGATATAGGACTTATTATGGCTAGAAGAATGACTTTTGAGGGTGCTAAAGTAAAAGTAGTAGCTGAGATACTTCCTTTCTCTGGCGGACTTAAAAGAAATATAGTTCAATGTTTAGACGATTTCGGAATTCCTCTTAAACTTAGTCATACAGTTATAGATATTAGAGGAAAAGAGAGACTTGAAGGTGTTATAATAGCTAAAGTTGATGAGAATATGAAGCCTATTAAAGGAACTGAAGAATATTATTCTTGCGATACTTTACTTTTATCTGTTGGGCTTATACCTGAAAATGAGCTTTCAAAAGAGATTGGTGTTGAGATTAATCCTATCACTTCTGGAGCTATAGTTAATGAGAGTTTAGAGACTAATATTGAAGGAGTATTCTCCTGCGGCAATGTTCTTCATGTTCATGACTTAGTAGACTTTGTATCTGAAGAGGCTGAAACAGCAGGAAAGAGCGCTGCTTCTTATGTTCTTAAAAACAAAAGAAGAGATGATAAAAACTCTATTTTCTTAAAAGGCTCTAATGGAGTAAGATATACTGTTCCTTCTATGATCAATGCTCAAAATGTAGATGATCATGTAATGGTAAGATTCAGAGTAGCAAATATATTTCAAAATAAATTCTTGAATGTTTATTTTGACGGTGAGAGGGTGATACATAAAAAGCATTTGATATTTGCTCCTGGTGAAATGGAGACTGTGAAGCTTGATAAAGCTATGCTTTCAAAAGAGGGTTTAAAAAATATTGAGTTTAAGATAGAGGATAATTAAAGCTGGAAATAACAGTTTTATGCTATATAATAAATGCATAAAAATATTAAAAAGAGGTTATTTATATGAGAAAAACTATAAGATTAATTTATCCTCAGTGGCAGGGCGGAATTATATCACATTGGATAAAGGAATTAAAGCCTGAAGATTCTTCAAGAGGTTATTATCTTGG
>CALXXQ010000040.1 GCA_944392715.1 uncultured Brachyspira sp. | reverse complement strand
TATTTTTTTATCAACATATGTATATAGTTTTTTTATCTAATTCATATTACAATTAATCATTTCATAAGTTATAAATGTATATTTTATTATGAGTAATATAAATGTTATTTAATTCTACAGATTTTTTAATATTTTTTCCTATAACATTAATTTTATATTGGATATTTCCAAAAAAATTAAGATATATATGTCTTTTTATAGCAAGTTATATCTTTTATATGTTTTGGAATCCAAAATATGCTCTATTAATGGGTACTTCTACAGTTGTAACTTTTTTAAGCGGTATATTAATAGAAAAGTTAAAATATAAAAGAATAGTAGTAGCTTTCAGTTTTATAATTAATATTGCAATACTGGTATTTTTTAAATATTTTGATTTTCTTCTCCAGAACATTAATATTGTATTATCAGCATTTAATATACAATTAATAGAGAAGCCATTTGATATTATATTACCTGTAGGAATATCATTCTACACTTTTCAGGCATTAAGCTATACTATAGATGTTTATAGAGGAGAGATAAAGTCAGAAAAAAATATTATTAAGTATGCATTGTTTGTATCATTTTTTCCGCAGTTGGTGGCTGGTCCAATAGAGCGTTCAAATCATTTGCTCGGACAAATTCAGAATATGGATAAAATAAAAAGATTTGATTATCAAAGAATAACTGAAGGACTTATTTTAATGCTTTTCGGTTATTTTCAGAAGATGGTAATAGCGGATAGAGCTTCTATATTGGTAGATACAGTTTTCAACAGATATTATATTTATAACTCATCAGAATTATTATTATCAGCACTTTTTTTTGCTGTACAGATATACTGTGATTTTGCAAGCTACTCTCTCATAGCAATGGGGAGTGCTAAAATTATGGGAATAGATTTGATGGAGAATTTTAATACCCCATATTTTGCTAGAAGCATAAAAGAGTTTTGGGGCAGATGGCATATATCATTATCTACTTGGTTTAGAGATTATCTTTATATACCTTTAGGAGGAAACAGATGTTCAAAATTAAGAAGAAGTTTTAATATATTAGTAACTTTTCTTATAAGCGGTTTATGGCATGGAGCTAATTTTACTTTCATAGCTTGGGGTGCTATTCATGGTATATGCTATTTAATAGAAGATATTACATCAAAATTTAGAAATAATGTTTTAAATAAATTTAATGTTAAGGTAGAGAGTTTCAGCTTTAAATTTCTGCAAGTGATTTGCACCTTTATAATAGTTGATTTAGCTTGGATATTTTTTAGGGCGGAAACTATACATGATGCTTTTTACTATATAGAGAGAATGTTTACTAGAATAGATTTATGGCGTTTATTTGACGGATCATTATATAAGCTTGGATTGGACAGCTTTGAAATGAATATACTTATAATATCTTTGATAGTGCTTTTTTTAGTTGATTTGATAAAATATATAAAGAAAGAAACTATTTATGAGTTTTTAAAAAATCAATGTTTGTATTTTAGATGGGCTGTAATATTTTTCTTATTGTTCTTTATTATAATATATGGAAAATATGGTGCTGGATTTGATCCTAAGCAATTTATATATTTCCAATTTTAGGAGTTATAAAAATGAATGAAGTTAGAAAAAATTATTATGGCAGTCTTTGTACTGAAATGTATGAGATATTACATGAAAGAGCAGCTGAAGATGAATTAAACTTTTATTTATCTTATGCTGAAAAAGGTAAAAAGATTTTAGAACCTTTATGCGGAAGCGGACGATTTCTTATTCCATTTATAGAAAGAGGGTTTGATATAACAGGAATAGATATGTCTAATGAAATGCTGGAAAAACTAAAATTAAAATTTCCTGATACAAAAATAATTCATACTGATATTATGAAATATGATCCGAAAGGAAAATTTGATTATATATTTATTAGTTCAGGTTCAGTATCTTTGTTTACAGATATTGATATTTGCAAACAAATTTTAATAAGAATAAAGAAATGGCTTTTTAAAACTGGTAAATTTGTTTTTGCAGTTGATACAATAAAAAATAGATGTATAGATAATAATGATTATAATATTTCTGTATCTGTTAAAACAAAAGAAAATTTTGAAATAGTGCTTAAATCAAAAAATTATTATGAAGAACAAACTCAAACTCAGTTTTCGCCATCAATTTATGAAATGTATAATAATGCTGAATTAATTCAAAGTGAGTTTATGGATTTTCAGACGCACCTTTATAAATATGGTGAAATGGAGCAGTATTTAAAAGAGGTTGGATTTAGTCAAGTTAAAACATTTTCTTCTTTTGAAAAGGAAATTGCAGTTAATGATAAATGTGATATGTTTTTATTTGAATGTAGTTTTTTATAATTATAATAATGTATAATGTGGTTAATTAATAAATATTTTTTGTGAATAAAATTATGAAGCATAAAGGAACAATACTATTAGAAAGCAAAAGATTATTATTAAGAATATTTAGAATAGAGGATTTACTGATTAGGCTATTTACTTTATTTTAAGTAAAGAGTATTTTAATTGATTTTTTAGTTTACATAATTTATATAAATAATGGGCTTTTATAATATGATAAAAAACACAATAAAAATTATTTGCTTTATAGCTATATTTATTACATTGCTCTGGTTTTCAAGCAGAGTTTTGAGATTTAAAAATGATAATGGTATATATCAGGGTGACAGCTTTTATGAACAGAGAACCAACAGCATAGATGTTATGTTTATGGGAAGCAGCCATGTCCATTATAATGTTAATCCTGCTATACTTTATAATGAATATGGAATTGCTGCATATAATTTTACTTCAGGAAGCCAGCCTATTTGGAGTACTTATCATTATTTAGTAGAAGTATTAAAATATCAGAATCCTAAATTAATTGCTTTAGAGTCTTATATTGTGGCAGCAAGCAGAACTAATGTTGTAGATTATCAGATTGTAGCAGCTACTTATGCATTAAAATGGTCAAAGAATAGAGTTGGATCTTTAAAAGTAACTGCCGCAGAAAGATTTGATGAGTTTATTAATCCTATGTACAGATATCATAACAGATACAAAGATTTAAAAGATGAAGACTTTTTGCCTTATGCTAATAATTATAATCATTATAAATATTTTAAAGGATATTCTTTTCATAATAAAACATTCCCTGTTAAAAGACCTGATATAGAAAATATTAAAGATACTCTGCCTTTACTAGAAGAGCAGGAAACTTATTATAGAAAAATATTGGAATTAGCAAAAACAAATAATATACCTATCGTTGTAATAGCTTCTCCTTTTCCTATGACTGATGATGAGGCAAGACATTTTAATAGAGTTGGAGAGATTGCTAAAGAATATGATATTCCTTTTATGAATTTTAATCATTATTATGATGATTATGATTTAGATTTTTGGACTGATTATAATGATGCGGGACATTTGAATTATAAAGGTGTTCAGAAATATACTTCTTTTTTGGGTAAATATTTAAAAGATAATTTTGATTTGCCTGACAGAAGGGGTGATACTAATTATGATACTTGGGAGAAAAATGCTTTATATGAGTATAATAAAGTATATGATATGAATTTAAGGGATATAGAAAATATTAATGATTATATAACAAAAATAACTAATCTTAATGATTATACTATAGTAATTAATATGCTTGGAGAATATTCTACAAATGATAATATAGTAAAGAGTTTATATTCAAATTTTAATATAACTAATGAAATTTATACTAATAATGCTTCTTATGTTATAGATAAAAATAAATTAGTATTTTCTTCAATGGGAGCAACTAATTATCTTTATCATAAAGAGCTTAATAAATATAATGATTTGGTAATTGACAGCGGAAACAGAATATTAATAAGCAGAAGTAATTTAAGAAAGACAACAAATGGAGTTAACATAATAGTATATGATAATATAACTTCTGAAGTGGTTGATTTCTTTGATTTACCTTATACTAATGATACAATAAGCGAAGTAATAGAGAGAGACTATTAAAAACATATATCATGTCTTTTTTTCAATTTTTATTATTTTTAAATATAGCAGATTATAAAATAATAAAAATAAAGGACAATTATTGTAGATGTTAAAAAAAATTTCATTTATTATGATGATAGTATTGGAAAGACTCAATATGAGACAAGTAAGGAAGAGTTAGAGAAATATGGTATAGATATATCATCAGATGATAATTTAATATTAAGTAAAATAGAAGAAAATTTAAAATCATATTTTCAGGAAAAAGGTTCATATAGGGTGATATTTACAGGGATTCCTAAAGATTATACACAAAATGGTGTAGAATCTCTTTCTGTTTTAACTATAAAGGCTGCTATGAAGATAGTTGGAGCAAAAAATATAGATGTAGATATAAGCAATATTGATTTTCAAGGCGGTGTTATAAGAGAGATGATGTTTTCTGGAGAAAGTATTGCTGATGATATAATTTTAAATTTTATATTTCCAAGTAATAAGATAAAAACAGTAGAAAGTATGGCTTTTATGAATTTAGGAAATATTAAACAAATAACAGTACCAAATTCTATAACAATGGTAGGTGAATATGGTTTTGCCTATTGTTATCAATTAGAAAGATTAGAATTTGAAAGAGGTATACAGACCATATGGCCTAATTCATTTATTGTAGCTGAAAAATTAAAAGAATTGATAATACCAGATACTGTAAAATCTATAGAATCAGAGTCTCTTGGAAACAGCGGAATAACAGAGCTTACTATACCTTCTTCTGTAACATCAATAGGAGATTATGCTTTTGTAAGCTCAATAAATTTAACTACACTTATTTATCTAGGTACTTCTCCAAATAATATAACTAGCGGAAATTCCATATTTTACGGATGCAGCAAACTTGAAACTTTAATAGTGCCTAATGCTGAAAACATAAATGATTCTGCTTGGAGAAGTTTTTTAGGCTGTAATTTTACCGCTGTTAGAAAATATAAGTAATTTTATATAAAAAATTGATAAAGTAATATCAATAAATGTAATACATTTATTGATATTTGTATTATAAACTGTTATTAATATTAATAATTTTTTAAGGAAATATAATAATATGAGAAAGATACTATCTATTTTAGTTATGATTCTAGTTTTGATATCATGCACAGGAAAAAAACAATCTAATACAGCTAAAGAAAATACTGTAAAAACGGTAAAGGAGGGTGATTGGAATATAGATCCAAAACAAGTTAATTCTATAGATGAAAATATAAAAACAATTTTCAATGATGCTTCTAAGACATTATTAGGAGTAAAAAGAGAATTAATGCTTTATCTTGGAAATCAGATTCTTAATGGTGTAAATTATGCATTTATTTGCAGAAGTGAGATAACATATCCTTCATCATCGCCTTATTATGAAATTATAGTTTGTAATGTTTCTGATAAAAATGAAATATCAATAGTAAAAATAGAAAAAATCATAGAAAACAGTCAAAATAGTGCAGGAGCAATAAGCTGCACTTCTTCTGATGAAGCTAAAATAAATATTTCAAATTCAAAAGAATCAAATGATTTAATAAAAATATTTAAAGATGCTGTAAAGGATATCAAAGATTTTGAATATATTCAGGAATTGTATGTTGCAAAGCAGGTTGTTAAGGGAATTAATCATTATTTTATAGCCAAAGCAATTTCAAATGATGGCACTTCATCTGTGAAATTATTAACTATAAATAATTTTATAGAGTCCAGTGAATTAATAAATGTTAAAGATATATTATAATTTTGTATTATGTTAATTCATTAATTTAAAATATTGCAGTTCAATTAACATAACAATGCAGGTTTATGATATCCATAACCGATAATAATTTGTAAGAGGGTATCAACTATGAAAAATATAAGATATAAATATTTGCTTGTTATTTTATCGGTAGTATTAATTACTACTTTAGAAAATTTATATTGCCAGAATCCTATAAACATTTATTCTTCTAGAATCAATACAAATGATATAGAAATGAATAAGCTGGCAAATGGTTATCAAATCTATATAAAAAAGACGCCTGATGTATATGGATTTAGATTGCAGTTAAGACTTCAAGATGGAACATCTTCCTATCTTTATATCAATAATAGCGGTAATAATAATGCTATTATTGATATAAAAAATATAGATTTCCATGACAGACTTGGAGAAGTGTTTCAAGTATTTGTTCCGAATAATCTTTATTTAGATCGCAGAAATAATAATTCTGCATTTATATTAAGAGATAATACAAATATTATTTTTGAAGCATATGACACTAATAATAATACGCTATTTAATACTGAGATGGCATTAAAGGCAAATAATGCAGCAGCTTCCGTTCCTACTATAGTACTTAGAAACGTAGAAAAAGAGGGCGATTTATATGCATTTTATTTGTATTATTCAGGCGGAGATAATGGAAGATATGCATTTTATGTAAGAGAAGGTAAAACTAATAATTCTTATAAATTGATAAATACTTCTTATGGAAATACTGCAAATTATGACAGCAGCGGTATTATATTAGAAGATACATTCAGCAGAGAATTAGGCAAAAAACTTTATATAAAAGCATATTTCAGACAATTACCTGAAGATAGATATTTATCTTTTAATGTATTTAATACTCGCGGAGAAAGTTTTACATTTCCTATAGATTATGTTATAGAAACTACTAATGTTGTACAAGAGGTTATGCCTCCTGAACTTCCTAGCGGAGGAAATGAGGGACCTGTTAAAACTAGACCTGTAGATAGAATTATAGAGAGATCTACAAATACTATGATAGTAAAAAGAGATGTTCCTGTTAAAAATGATGAGATAAAAATTTTGTCATCAGCATCTCTTATGGAAAAGCCTGATACAAGTATAAAAACTGATAATATTATAGATGCAGAAACAGCTTTAAATACTGCAAGTAAATTATTTAATACTCCAACTAATTATGCTAATGATGCTGAAGAGTTAACTGATAAATTAAGAGATATAATTGACAGATATAAAAATAGTGGAAATACTGATTTAGTTGTAGTACTTGATACAACAGAAAGTATGCATCCTTATTTAAGATCTATTAAAAGAGATATAAGAGGTATAGTTAGAGAATTATTTGATAATAATAAATCTTCTAGAATAGGTTTTTTACTTTATAGAGATGTAAAAGATACATATCTTACAAAAAGAATAGATTTTAGTAATGATATTAATTTTATCAATAGGGAAGTAAATTATTTCTATGCTACTGGAGGCGGAGATAAGGCAGAACCTATGTATGAGGCTGTACAGGAAGCATTAGAGAAATTTGATTATGTTAATGAAAATAAGCTTGTTATAGTAATAACTGATGCTCCTGCTAAGGTTATAGGAAGAGCTAATTTAGATTTAAATGTAAAAACAGCAAAGGAAAAAGGAATTACAGTCGAATTTATATTAGCTTCTGAAATACAGGAAGAGGAATTTGATAATTCTGATGATTACTTATATTTTTTAAGTTTTTAATATAAATCGAGATTGATAATAATGAAATAAAGCTCCTATATTTTATAGGAGCTTTTTTATATTTTAGTTATATATATTAAATCTTATTAATTTTTCTTTCACTATATTATTGTGTAAAATAAAATATATTATAGTTGAAACGGATATTCCTATACACATTCCCAAAAGAACATCGCTTGGATAATGAACAACTAAATATATTCTTGAAAAACCTATCATCAAAGCAATTATTATTGCTATAAAACTATATCTTTTATCAAAATACAAAAATATTGGAAAAAGTGCTGCAAATGATGCCGTAGTATGCGAGGACGGACATGAAAATGAAGTTTCAATATGTTTTCCTACAGCAATCCAATATTCATTATAAACAGGGTCCATAAAAGGTCTTTCTCTTGCTATTAATGGTTTTAATATTATAGCTCCTATAAAAACTGATATAAATAAACTTGCCATCATATTAATTCCGCAGAGCCTTGTTCTTTTTATGAATATTAATATTAGACTAAAAACTATTAATGGCAATGATTCTCCTAAATTGGTTATTGCAGAAAAAAACAAATCAAATAATTTAGAATTATTATGTAAACTATGGGCAAATTCTATTAATTTTTTATCAAAAATATTGATGATTTCCATGACGTTTCCTTTATCTGTATAATAAGTGAAATTATTGTAGTATTAGAACTATAAAACAGTTAATTTTTATTATTGTAATATAATAGTTTTGCTTTAATTTGTATTGTATTATAATGATTTTATACTTGAAAATTATTTATAAAAAATAAAAAATAAACTCAATATAAATTGTCATTTAATACAATATATATTGAGTTTAAAATTTTAAAGTCTTACAATATCTCTATTTATTTCTTTTAAGCTATGAACACCGCACATAATCATGGCATCTTCAAGTTCAGCACCCAATTGAGCTACATAAGATTTAACGCCTTCTTCTCCTCCGCCATAAGCAGCTATAACAAAAGTTCTTGCAATAACCACTCCGTCAGCTCCTATAGCAAGGGCTTTTAATATATCCGCACCGCTTCTAATTCCTCCATCAACTAATATCTTAATTTTTCCCTTTACAGCATCAACTATTTCAGGAAGTACTTCAGCAGTAGATGCACATTGATCTAATACACGGCCTCCATGATTGGATACTATTATTGCATCAGCATTTGCTTCAACAGCCTTTTTAGCTCCTTTAGCAGTCATTATTCCTTTTATGATAAATGGTCTATTTGCTATTTCTTTTATTTCTCTTAATTCATCAATAGTCTTGCTTCCAGCCTTTGGAGTAAGATTTTTTAAAAAAGGAAGTCCAGCAGCATCAACATCCATAGCAACAGCAAAAGCATTTGAATCAGCAACCAATTTCATTTTCTCTTTTATAGTATCAATATTCCAAGGTTTAACAGTAGGTATTCCTATACCATTTTGTTTTTTTATCATAGTAGTTGCAGAAATCATAACATTAGGATTAACACCGTCTCCTGTAAATGCTGCTATTCCAGACTCAGAACATGACTTTACTAATATATCATTATATTCTTCTTCTGTATATTTATTTCCATAATGAAGCTGAACAGCTCCTACAGGACCCGCAAATATAGGGTATTTAAATTTTTTACCAAATAGCTCAAAAGAAGTATCAGCATCTTCATTAGAGCATATTGTATCCATATTAAGCCTTATTTCTCTCCATTTATCATAATTTCTAATGGCAACATCTCCTATACCTTTAGCACCAGGTCCAGGCATACTGTTTTTACAAACCTTTCCATTACATATTATACATGCTTTGCAAAACCCCATACAGTCTTTTGCAACATCTATAATTTCTTTATATGTCATAAAATTCCTCCGAATATAATTAATTAAACTGATAATAATTCAACGCAATAATAATACTAAATATAATAAATAAAACAAGCAGATTTATAAATTCTTCAATAAAAAATAAGAATGTTTTTATAGTACCTATTAATATATTATTATTTTATATATTATTGAAATTAATCTTATTTAATATATAATGGCTTTATAATTTTTATATTTATAAAATTATAAAATTATGCTTATTATATGGTGTTTTATGAAACAAATTATACTTTTATTACCTATTATAATTTCTTTAGCAGTAAAAATATTTTCCTTGCCGATTAATTTGGTAATTGATAATTATCAAACTATGCATCCAATTCTTTATATAATAAAGGCTTGGTTTATTACTATTTTTTATGTAGCTCTATTAGCATCATTATTTGAAACAAATGACAAAGATAAAGAAGAAGTTAATGGTATGTTATATGTAATATCTGTACCTATAGCTTTTTATTTAATTTCTAATTTTTTATCTATTAAAGTTCCTGGTTTTATTATAAATTTTGCTAATGCTCATCATATAATATTTTCTATATTAATTGGAATAGTTACTGCTTTTTATTTATTGATGATTGTTGCTGGAGCAGTATCTGTAATAGAAAATAAAAAATATTCATATCCGAGAGTTATATTTGCTTTAATACCTGCAATTAGTATAGTATTATTATATATATTCAATATAGGTATGCCTCCGTTTATAATTAATTTTTATAATAATCATAAAATATGGTTTTTTATAGTTTTTGGTATTATAGCTTTATCATATATATGCGTTTTATTTAGCTTGCTGTCATTTAGTAATGCGTCAAGAATGGCTTTTGTTTTTATTATAGCATTTACAGTATTAACCTTTATTTTTAGGGATAATGTATTATTTTTTAATGATATATCTAATAATAAATTAGTTATTAATAATTCATCAAATGAAAAAGATAATACATCGGTGAATAATAATGAGGATATTGAAAATATAATTCTCACTGAGGAAAATACCAATAATGAATCAAACGATTTAACTGATAAAGAATATTCTAGTGATGATATATCAATTTTTATTGAAGAGAATTTTGATAAAATACTTATTAGTTTAGCTGTATTAGCAGTTATATTAATAATTTTATTTATAATAAGGGCTATCAATAACTCAAAGAATGGTGTGAATATTACATATACTAAAGATGGAGATGTATTTAAGTTAAGAGGTAAAAAAGATAATTTCGTAATTACAAAAAATGGAAAGCATTCATTTTTAGTAAGAGACGGAATTACTGTAGCATATAAGCCAGTTTTTAGATTATTTAGAAAATTTAAGTTTTATGGTAAATAGGAGTATAATAATGGGTTTACTAGACAATTTAGCTAGAGGCGTTCAAAATCTCACTGGAGAAACAGAGAGAAAGCAAATAGTAGAAGAAACTAAAAATGAATATATAAACTCTAGGATAGATATTACTAATATTATAAATAATTTAAATAATGTAATACTTTCTTTTAATCGAAAAATAGATTATTTAAATAGTTTGCGTTTGAATAGAGTAAAAAAGAATATAGATGGACTTGGAAATTTTTTATCAACTTTTGGTACAGTAAAAGATTTATCTGCTTATTCTCATATTCATGAAAGAGGAAAAACATATTTTACTATTCCAGAAAGAGCTTTTGAGGAGGTTGAGAATTATATCGAAGATATAGATTGGAGCAGCGATGAGGTATTTATGCGTACTTTCTTTTCAGGCGGAATAGGAGCTATATTTTTTACTAAACAGCAAAATAT